>NZ_LT800497.1:1072302-1372302 GCF_900166635.1 Oceanobacillus timonensis | reverse complement strand
TATGATGAAAAAATATTTTACGATGGATTATACGGATGAACCTCGTCGAAACATATAAAATGTCTCGATATCCATTGATGATGGAGAAAGAAAAAAGTAAATAAAACCCAATCAGCTACATAGGAGAAGCTTATACTCCACCATAAGCCATGTTCAATAAAGCCAATATACAAATAAAATAGCTCAAGTATAATGACAAAAATAGACCAATAAAAAATATAGAGAGTCACCGATAAGACCGTTTTTTTTTGGTAGTAACTGGAGAAAAAAATAGTTTACAACAAAATATAAACCAAATGCGTTTAGTAATTGAATACAAAATGTTTCTGCTTTTGTTCCTGGATAATCCCATAAAGGATAAACAAACATCAATAAATCTGTAATCAATGCTAAAATAATGACTACGTAGCAAGTAAGAACATATACAGAGAATTTCTTTTTATCAGAAAAAAATAAGAATGCTACCCAGCTTATAATAAAGTTGATTGCCGCAATCAGTACCATATAGACACCTACTGTAATAAATTTCGTGATTTCTGCGTACCTATCTCCAATGCTTATACAAGAATAAAGAGAAAATAACTATATAAGTTGAATGAAAGATTCTACACCGATATGAAGACAATTATAGTGGCTGTGAATTAATACCGATATAAAATTTAAATTCAACTTATATTTTTTAAACAGTCGAATTTTTAAATGAAATAATACGGCTCTCGTGTGTTAAATGACAATAAAGATGTTTCGTTTATTTAAAACTTCAATTCTTAAGCACTGTCGTCCTATGAAGTAGCTTTCTTTTTCTTCGTTGTTGTCTTTTTAGTAGTTGTTTTCTTTTTAGGCTTCGTCGTTTTTGGTTTATCACTCTTAGCTCTATCTAACGATTCTTGCAACGCATCCATTAAATTAACCACATTATCCGGCTTCGCTTTAGTTTCTCCGCCAATTTCAACTTCTTCATTATTCTTTTTAGCCTCAATCAGTTCCATGAGTGCTGTTCTATAATCATCCTTATATTTTTCTGGTTCAAATTCAGTAGTGAGTTGCTCAATCAACATTTTAGCCGTATCCAGTTCTTTTTTGCCAACAGATTCTTGACTAGGTACATTAGGAACATCCCCAACCGCCCGAACCTCATCAGGATAATGGATTGTCTCAACCACTATAGCATCTTTATACACTCTTATTACGGCAAGTTGCTCTTTAGAGCGTATCATCATTTTAGCAATACCAATTTTACCAGTATCCGTTAATGCCTCTCTCAATAGTGCATAGGCTTTTGAACCACCCTCATTAGGTGATAAGTAATAGCTTTTTTCAAAATACACCGGATCTATTTCTTCCAGTTGAACAAAATCAACAATTTCTACAGCTTTATCTTCTTGTTCTTTTTTAAGGGCTTCTAATTCTTCATCATCCAACACTACAAATTTGTTGCTGGCATATTCATATGCCTTTACGATATCCTCATTTTTCACATCTTCATCGCAATTCGGGCAAGTCTTTTCATACTTTATGGGTGTCTTGCATTTCTTATGAAGGTTGCGCAGTTTAATATCTTTATTTTCAGTTGCAGCATGCATTTTGACTGGTATATTGACCAGACCAAAACTAATGGTTCCTTTCCACATCGTGTGCATTTTCCGACACTCCTTTTTGATTTATTTTGCTGACTTGTATGTTTTTTATACAAAGATTTGAGGCATCCTATTTAAAAGAGGTGATATAAGTGGTGGAATGGATGAAACCAATTGAAAGATCAGATATGCCAGAAGGCGATGAATGGGTGTACGAGGTTAAGTATGATGGGTTCCGATGTGAATTAAACTGGACTAATAAACAGGTTACTTTGACCAGTAAAAATAACCATGATATCTCCAATAAATTCCCCGAGATTATTAATTGGTGCAATGATAATTACAATTACTTCAAAAGCAAATTACCGCTAAAGATAGATGGAGAACTGGTCATTTTAAACCATTGCTACCAAGCTAATTTTGCTTTAATCCAAGTACGGGGAAGAATGAAAAGTATTGATAGGATTGAAAAACAGTCGGCTGCTAGACCGGCAACGTTGATGGTGTTCGATATTACAGAAATAAGAGAGAAGAAACTTACTCAAAATAATTTATCTTTACGAAAAGAAATTCTTTACCAACTTTTAGAGCCAATCCCTGATAATGAGGTTTTAAAATATGTAGAAACATTTACATCTATTGAAGAAATCCAAAAGATTGTTTCTGAATCTAAAAGCGAAGGAGTTGTAGCAAAGAAAGTAAACAGCACGTATCAAAAGGGAAAGAATCATCATGATTGGTTTAAGATTAAAAACTGGAGAGAGATTCAATGTATCTTAACAGAGTATAACCCCAGTAACGGTTATTTTGCTGTTGATGTTCTTGAGGATGATAATTTAATAAGTGTTGGAACATGCAAACATGGATTGCTGAAGGAATCAGCGGAAACGGTGCAAAAGCTTTTTAAGAAGCAAGGGAAATTAGTTAAGGGCAGTTATCATCTACCACCAGCTATAACCAGCATAATCAATACATTAGATTTATACGGTAGTGAATTAAGAGAACCTAATTTTAAAAGTATTAACCCCAATATTTCATATACAGAATGCACGCTAGATAAATTACAGTTAGACATGGCACAGTTGCCGATTGAAGTATCAAATACTGATAAATACTTATGGCCGGATGTTTTTAAAAAGAAAGACCTTTTGGTTTATATTAGAGAAATATCACCTTGGATGCTGCCATTTTTGAAACAACGTGCTTTAACAGTCATCCGATGCCCAGACGGAATAGAGGAGGAATCGTTTTTTCAAAAAAGTCTTCCAGACTACGCACCAGACTTTTTGTCATCTGATACTATTGAAGATTTAATTGTATGCAATCAGTTAGAAAGTTTAGTTTGGTTAGCAAACCATGGTTCAATTGAATATCATGTGCCTTTTCAACGAATTGGGCAAGTTACTCCGTTAGAAATTGTATTTGATTTGGATCCACCTGATAGAAATCTTTTTGCTTTGGCAGTAAAAGCAGCAAAATTATTGAAGCAAATGTTAGATGATTTAAACCTTGTTTCTTTTGTAAAAACGTCTGGAAATAAAGGAATGCAAGTATATATCCCTATAAAAGAGGGGAGCATGACTTACGATGAGGCAGGGATTTTTACAGAGGCAGTAGCTAAAACTTTGGAAAGAGCATATCCAAATGATTTTACTACCGAACGTTTGAAAAAAAATCGAAACGGAAGATTGTATATAGATTATGTGCAACATGGTCAAGATAAAACATTGGTTTCTCCATACTCACCAAGGATGACAGAAGAAGGCACTGTTTCAACACCTCTATATTGGTACGAGGTGAATGAAGATTTAAAACCAACCGCATTCACAATCGCGAACACAATAGAACGCGTTCGTGAAATAGGATGCCCATTTGCTGGATATTTCGAAACGGGTAGAAAACAAAAACTAGATAAGGTGTTGAAAATGGTTAAAGATTAAAAGCCCTCATGCTTGGGGGCTATATTATTATTTAACATCATTCCCAGCTCTATGACCACCGACTAGTTTAGCGCGAAATCTAGCCATGCCACCATCAAGTAAGCTAGAAGCATGTAGCAGAGAAGTATATCCGAATTTACGTCGTATAAAGTCTATAGTCTTGTCTAATTCTTCATTTCGGATTGTCTCTTCCGCCGGCTCGAATAAATTAAGTTGCAATGATTGTTTATGCTTTAGACCACCAAATGTTACGTTAACAACTCTTACAGGTGTATTTTCCTGGTAATGCTTATAAAAGATATATACCATATATTCTTTCAAATTTTTTGATGAATCGGTCGGGACAATTTTCATCTGTTGACTAAAACCGGATTGTACTACATCTCGAGAATATCCAATGGACAATTTCAAAACGCTAGTCATCAGATAATTTTTTCTTAACCTAGCTACATTTTCGTCTGTCATCTCTCTAATGACAACTTCAATATCGTGCATATCTTTGTAATCTCTGTTTAAAATCTGATTTCTGGAAAATGATGTACTTTTAGGTTTATAAACCTCTGATAGTAGTGTGCGATCTATTCCATGCGCATGAAAAAAAAGCTGTTCCCCAATCACACCCAAATTATTTTTTAGTTTCCTTAAATTAAATTGTGATAGGTCCTCGATACTGCGAATGCCCATTCGATTTAACTTTGCTTCCGTCTTTCCCCCTATACCCCAAAAATCGGTCAAGGGTCTTATTTTCCAAACTGTATCTGGAACATCTTCATATCGCCATTCGCCAATAAAACCGTTTGTTTCATCATGTTTCGCTTGGTGATCAAGTGCTAACTTGGCTAGAAGGGGATTATCGCCGATACCAACAGTCAATACTAACCCAAGTTCTCTCCATACATCATTCTGTATTCTCTTCGCTATATCGTGAGTACTACCGAAAAGCTTATGTGTTTTAGTGACATCAAGAAATGATTCATCGATAGAATAAACTAACAAATCTTCATTGGCAACGTAGCGTTTAAAAATGCGTAGTATTTCTAAATTTTTTTTTAAATACAATGCCATACGAGGTTCAACAATTTCTATATTTGCATTACGCGGGATCTCGTAAACCCTTGTTCCCGTTTTAACTCCATACTCTTTTTTTACCAGAGGGGACGAGGCTAAAACCAAACCACCTTGATTATCTGGTTTGGATACAACCGCAATCCGGGCTGTTAAAGGATTTTGATTTGTTTCGACAGCCTCAACACTTGCAAAGAATGACTTCGCATCTATACACATAATATCTCGCCTTGGCTCGTTTCTATAATCAATCATCAAAATATCATCCACAGCAAACTCTCCTTACGAATATATGTTTGTATATATTATACGAATAAACGTTCTTATATTCAATAGAAGAAATGCTTTTTTATTTATCCAATTATTTCATGCTTTTAATACAAATACTGCATTAGTCTATATTTTCTTGTTAATGTACCTTTATATTAGATATCCTCATTAATACGATGAAGATTGTCTAATGTTTGATTTTGAAAACCCGGGAAACAAGGAGGTGGATAAAATAAAAGAAGGAGCAGCCGATGTAGTTATTAACTATATCGAAGGCGCTCCCAATCAAGTTTGAGTGATAAAATTAAATTAGTACATTATGGAAAATAGATCATTTGTTTTGTAATAGCTATTAATTAGATTTTTAAACGTGTCTGATATTGTTATTTATTACCTTATCTTTAATTATCTTTTGCTAAATCTTTACGATTTGGAGCCATAGGAGGCTGTTCTAACCATTTATTTTTAATCATGATATTAGCTCCATCTTCTGAAAGTTTCTGTACCTCAACGGATAATCTGTTATACATTAAACCCAAATCTGCCCTAGGACTTTGAGCAATACCTACACCATAAAAGCCAATACTTGTCGAAATCAAAGCAGCTGTTTGAAACATCATCATTTTATCAGAAAACGTATATGTAGTACTTGTCGTCATCTCTGTATCCCATGTCATCGGTGCGGGCAGACTACTTTCCTTTAATTTTTCGCTAAACAATGTAATATGCTTTTTAGCTACTTCTATACATCTTAGTATAAATTTTGTAGTTTCCTTTGACTTAGCAACTTGACTATATCCAGTTAATAAAGCTGCTCCTAAAGCGTTTCTTTGAATATTAGCATAAAGGTGACCTATTTCTGATCCTGTTAATGGTCTTTTTTCACCTAAAATGTCCCATATAAAACCTTGCTTTTCTACAAAGTCAACTTCTTCAAGATTAGGCAAGTATGGCGCTCTGACATATAAGCCCTTTGATAACAATAAATCTTTTGTCATCTCGAGTAATACCGTTGTTTCTATTAAGCATTCTTTATAATGGGCAGTAATATCTGACCTTACAGCAAAGGACAAGCTAGATGCATATGATTCAGTCCCTAAAGAAGCCATTTGATGTATATATATTAATGCAAAACTGTCGGAATATAATCTTGGTGCAGTAAAATCAACATCTTCTTCTTTTTTAAAACCATGAGGAAGCACATATTTTTCCTCATTAAGTATTGCCGTAATTTTTTTTACATGTGTTTTTGATAATTGCAAAGCGTGTTCTATTACAGGTTTAACCTCTGCATCTTCAGCCTTTTCTAAAAAATAGCCTAGTGTGCATACGCTAGCACTATCCTCTATGTACTGCATCCAAAGCTGTGTTATTTCACCAGAAGTCAACCTTATTTGTTTTTCTTGGTCCATAATTAAATCCTCCGTTTTTCAATAACTATTTGGTTAGTTACTCTATGTAATTAAACGTAAAATATACAGAGGTTTATTATTATTATCTGTGAACATCATAACTACTTAAATTGCTTGGTTTAAAATAATGTGTGCTGACAAGTAACATATATGAACCTAAGATTAGTACATATTTACTGACTATAGAAAATAATAAATATTGTCATTTTTCGGGATACCGCAATGAATTTTTTAGGGAATTTTTAGGGGAAATACTGATGAATTTCATGCTAATATGTAAGTATATATTATTGGGAGTGTTTTAATGAAAAAAATTAAAATTGAAACTTCCAATCTATAATACTTTGTTAGTTCTGTACCGATACTCTAAACATTAAATTACAAGAAAGGAAGATGGTCGATGAGAAAATTAGTATTATTTTTCACTGTTTTATTCTTATTAGTTGCTTGCAACCAACAAGATGAGACCAGCAATCCTAATGTTTCTGAATCAGATGATACAGATGAAATAGTGCCAGGAGGTATCGATGCTGAGATTATACCTTTTAATTTGGAGAACGCTACAGAAGATGCAGATTTAATTGCTCAAGTAACTATTTTAGAAAAGGTAGAGGAAGTTAGCATAGAACCAGTACCTTATACTGTGTTTCGTGTTGATGTAACAGAATCTATTGAAGGTGAGCCGATTAACGAGACAGTGACTATTAAACAACTTGGAGATAGTGAATGGTCTATTAATAATAATGAATTTTTTGAACCTGGAGAAGAGTATATTTTCTTTTTAAATGAAACTAGTGAAAGTAACTCAGATTACTGGATAATAGGAGAAGAAACTGGATTCTTTCAAGTACTTGATGATGATACCGTTGTAAAATTAGTTAATTCCATACCAGAATTGAGAGATGCAGAATCAGACAATGTGAATGAACTTAATACATCCACAGAGGAATTGAAAATGGCAACAGATGAACAGGTTTTGGATAAACAGAAGCTTATTAACTTGTTAAACAATTTAGAAGGAGGTAACTAAAATGTTTAAAAAGTGCTTCTCAATTGGTATTGCTGTTATAATCACACTATTTTCATTAGCTTTTGTTGAATATACTGCAAGCGCTCATTCTGGAGCTAATTGTAATAGTGGTTCGGAAAGTACGGGATGGATAGTGAATTGCAGTAATCCAGGACATGCAGGAACTAGTAGTTACACTTATCGATTAGATCCTGCGCTAGATACAGCGTATGCAGGATATACAAATGTAGGTGTTAATAGATGGAATGATACTGGAGTTACAAATATTACACAAGCAGTTTCTTCAGATAATTTAGTAACATCACATGGAGGACCAGATGAAGATGTGGTTGCTACTACTAGAAGCTGGTACAATTCAAGCACAAGCCATAAGGATAGGTGGGAAATTAGTTACAACACTTACGTAATGAATGATAGAAGTGCTTCACAAAATAATGGAACAGCAGCTCATGAAATGGGGCACACTATTGGTTTAGCTGATTTATATGAAAATAGTAATTCAAATAAACTAATGTATGGATATTCCTCGAGAACTGTTACTTCACCTACTTCATCCGATATTGCAGGAGCTAGAGAAGCTGTACAATAAAAAATTATATATCTACTTGAATAAAAGTACCTCTTAATTGAAAAATTCTAGACAAGAGGTACTTTTATTTTTTGATTCAATAAAGTTATTTAACCGATACTAGATAATGTTATAAAACAATAAAACTCAAGAATAAAAAATATTTATACTTAAGAATTCTCAACAGTGATTAAATAGTTTACTCTACAATTATCCAGTTTGAATCTTTCTCTAAGGTAAGTTCATACTGTGAAAGTTGCATTGCTTTTGTTCCCTGGTCTAAATATTTCACCGTAACCCATGCTTTAACCTGATTATCTTGTGCTTGATAAACCGGATTAATCAGCTCAGAAAATACATACTCTTTTTCGATGGGCGGTAATACGTTACCTTTTACATAATAAGCAAGCTCTTGTTCCGTAGCCGTTGGATAGGAAGAGAAAAAGGTCTCTAAAAACTCATTGATTTCTTCTTCGGTAGCAGCTTCAACTGACCCATCACTTTCCACCTGATCTGGTGAAAAATTAGACTTTTCAGGCTGGGTCCACATTGTTGGATTTTGCGTAATAACTAGATTTTCTTGTTCATCTTGATGAAGCAAGATACGATAGGTCGAGCTTGTAAATGTGGTTTCTTTTTCTTCTGTTATTTTTTGCCGCACAGAATATACAACTGAAAAAGTATTATCTTCTTCTTCGGTAACGGACCATATATTGATATTCTCAACAGTGGAAATGGTTGGAATATCATCTCGAATCGTATCCTCATTTAAAACTTGCAATTCCTCTGTCAAGTACCTTTGAAGCTTGTCTTTTCGTTCTTCTAATTTCTCTGATTCATTTTCCCAAGTATAGTAATCTCGCACAAATTGTTTGGTGAAGTTTTCAATGGCATTCGTATCTATGATGCTTGTTTCTACCTTTTCCACTTCATGAATTGTGTGCTGATCGATGGCAGTAAAGTTTTTATAGATTCCAAAAGCCAAGCTGCTAACAAGTAGTATCCATAAAAAAATGACTGATTTTTTTCGTTTCCCTATGGTTTTTATCTTTCTCTCTGGTTCTTTCTTTGGTTTTACTTCTTTATCTTTTTTATTAAAAGGAAGTTTCATGCTATCCTGTCCTTTCTTTAATTATTAATACGTCCAGCGCCAATTAGATGTTCTTGCCAATAATCTGTTGTTAAATCCGCATAACCAATCGGATCACCAGCTTGATACATCTGATTATCGCCAACGTAGATTCCAACGTGCGTCACATAATTTGCAGTAGAGTATGTGGAATGGAAGAAAACTAAATCACCCGGTTCAGCTTCCGATAAAGAAATAGATTCTGTTACGTCATATTGTTCTTGTGCAGTTCGAGGAAGGTTAATTCCTGCTTTTTGATATACCCAACGCATCAAACCGCTACAATCAAAAGAAGTATCTGGATTATCACCGCCAAAAACATATGGAAAACCTTCATATTTTAAGGCTTCCTCCATTACTTGCTGAAAAGTTTCATCTCCAAAAGATGACGTTTCATTTGATTCTTGAAGATATGGTTCTAATAAATCGACATAAAACATATTGCCAAATTGATAACGCCATCCACCGTTTTTTTCCTCTGCAATTGGATTAGGATAGCTAACTTTCGTTCCTCCCGATTGCTCCTTTGCAAAACTTTCCGCTAATTCAAAGCTATACGATTTTCCGTTCTCTGCCACATAATCAATAAAACCGCCCCCGTAGTTATATGCTTGAAGGACGGTTGAATCATCGACATCTTTTTCTTCTGCTGATTGCAATAGCTCCGCAAGGTATTTTGTTCCCTGTTCAATGGATGCTTCTGTATCTATCGAATTGGGAGATAATCCGAGTGATTCGCTACTCTGCATAACATCTTCCGCAGTTCCGCCACTCTCTACTGCAATAATTGCGAGCAAGACAGGAACATAATCACTTATATCATATTCCTCAGCGTATTTTTCCACAGTTTCTTGATGAGCCAATACATCCTCTGTTAATTCGGTATTACTTAATTCCCCAGATGAACCAATCTCCGTAGAAGTATCAAAGTCTCCGTCTTCATCGGAAATAAATATAGCCACAAAAGCTAGTAAACCAAGAAAAGCCAATAAGCCTATTCCACCAACAATCAACATGATTTTCATTCGTAAAAAAATCATAAACGTTTCTTCCTAACCGTTTGTCTCTGACGTGGCGGTCTGTGCTGCATTTTGGTCCGTTTTCTAGGGAGAACAGGGCGTTTTGTCACCTGTGGCTTTTCTTTTGATTTTTGTGGTTGCTTTGAAATTCGATTCGATCTTACATTTTTACTTTGATTTTCTTTGGTAGCTGTTTTGTAAGGTTGATTCGCTTTTCTCTTTGGATTTCGTAACGTTTGAAGTGTTTCTTTTGGTATGGCTGTTTGTTTTCTCTTATGGTTTTCAGGAATTTTTCTTTCATTTTCTTTCGTCCTTTGTTTCACTGCGTTTGAAGGAGAAGCAGGCTGCTTCGGTGTTGGATTCATTGTATTAAAAGCTGTTCTTTTTTGATTTTTATCTAAGGCTTGTCGTTTTTCGGCAATCGTTTGTCGATGTTTACTGCTACGTTTCGTATTTTCCCGCAGCCGATTTTCTTTAGCTTTGGAAAATCCCTTTTTAAAGTCTTTGCCTGGTCGTTTAAGATTTTCCCTTCCTTGCGCCACAGCATATTTTGCTGTTGTCGGTAAATCCTGGACTTGTTGCTTGCGGTGTTGGATATTCGCACGCACACGATTTTTGGTATCTATTACTTTGCCTGTAGATTGACCAAGTTTTTGACTGAAAGATTGAGATTCACTGTTTTTGCGACCATTCCTAATTGTTCGATTTGGAGAAAGCTTTTGAAACGAATTTCTAGGAGAAACAGAATTTTTACCCTTTCCAGCCTTTCCTAAAAGTGTTCCGACAGTCGCTCCAGCTGTTGCGCCTGTTAAAGTACGCCCGATAGAACGTTGTAATCTCCGGCTGCTGCGATACGCCATTTGTTTTGGGCGGCGCATAACATGACGACCAACTTGTTGACTATCGCTGCTCTGTAATCGAAACATACTCATAATATCGCCAAGTTTCATATAGATTCCTGCAAAAGTAACGATTTGTAGAAAAGCAATCAAGAAAAATGGATAGCTGCTAGTCAAGCTGTACAACATGGAAGAAATACTAAAAGCAACGGTGATAACAAGCGTAATTCCAGCCCGTAACATAATGACATTAAACAGCTTGATTATCGCTTGTTTTCCCATGTTTTCAAAGCTGGGAATCATAGATAGTAAAAAGCTGATAGGAAGGAAAATCGCAAAAACGATAAATAGCACTTGGGAGAAAATCATCATTCCAGATAACAGAAAGACAAAGATTGAAATCCCAATATTAAATAGAAATAAAAAGAAGACCATCCCTAAACGTGTGGTAGTCTTGGTAATGGTTAAATTTTTATTATCTTCATCTTCAATTTCTGCTTTCACCGCATTTTCTCGAGTTTTTCCGTTTCTTGCATCTGGATCAATAGAAACTAAAGTATCTACACGTTCTTCACCAATGGCTTCCTTATCGGAATCATCAAATTGTAACAACATCCAAGGCTGTTCAATCTGAATCGAAAATAGATTATTACGAATCATATCAACACTATCATCGCCTTGATTATTGGAGTTAGGCATCAACATTTTTGCTCCTAAATCAAGTGCAGCTTCGCTTATATCGGCAGAAAAATCATTAATTTTCGTAATATAAGTGGGGGCAAAAGCAATAAATGATGCGGATAAAATAAATACCACTACAAAGTTGATAACAGCTCGTACAGCTTTCGTTGTCTCCTGTTTCATTAACCCCGTATAAGCGACATAAATTCCTATGATTAATATAAAGAGAAGCAAAAAGCCGACATAAAACCCTTCTTCTCCAAAACCTTCTGACGTGATTCCGGCTAAAGTTTGCATGTTTTTCCCGATAGCATTTGCTGTATCAGAAATAAAATCTAAAGAATAAGCCTGCTGGACTAAATAACCGGTGGCATTAGATAAATACAAATTAATAATCCAAATAAAATTTGTAATCGTATATAAACCATACATCACTTGCTTACCAATGCCGTCATCCCAATTCCAAGGTAGCCAGTCCCAACTTGAATCTACGAAAAAATCTAACTGGTAATTATCAAGTGGATAGAGGGAATAGAGATTGTCTTCTGATACCGTATCATCTACTAAACCTGCTGCATTAGTGACCGTTAATAAAGATAAAAACAATAAAAAAATGACTGTACTAATCAGTACAGCCATGACCATTATTTTTTTCTTTTTTGATTTGTTCATGCTTATCACTGCCTTTCTATGACAGGTGGGCGAGTGTCGAACGCTTCAAATAAATCTTCAAAGACAGGGTGAACTTGTATAATCCCAACCCTTCCATATAAATCTTGCATGAGGCATTGTCCATTTTCTAATTCTTTCAATCGCCTTTGATTGGTTTCATCTTCCGAATCGACACCGAAAAAATCCAGCGTTTTTTTGATTTCATTGATATCCCGGGAACGAAAGGCAAATTTCACACCGATATTATTCTTTAACTTTTCGTCCGTTAAATCTCCTGCGTTCTGCGTTACAAAATAAACGCCAGCATTCATAGCACGACCAGCTCGTACCAGTTTATTAGAGAGTGTTTTACCCTGTGCTACTTGTAAAAAGGACCAAGCTTCATCAAGGTCTACAATCTTAAAAATAGTGCGGTCAGAGTGAATAAAATCCAAAGCAAAAGTGGAAATGATAATTAGCATGGCGACACTCAATAGCTCCATGGTCGTATATTCTTCAAAGCTTGTTTCTGCGTCTGGAAGAACTAAATCTGCTACTTGGATAATATTTAATTGTTTTTCCAAACTGATAGAATTTTGTACCGTTCCATCTGAAAACAGAAGATGGGCAAAATCATAATCGGTAAAACTTTCAATATGATCCGCAATAGTCGAAGCTAACGGGTTAGGGTCACTTCGTAATTCGTGAATCACCAGCATTAACCCTCGATCTTCTTCTTGACCAACCGCACGAATTGCTTTTCGTAAAACAGGGAACTTGTCACCATCCCGACTAGAGATACCAGTAAGAAAGGTGAGAATATCAATCGCAAGACTTTCTGAATCCTTTTTGTTTTTCATAATAACAAACGGATCTAACAGTCCTTGGTTGGCTTCTTCACTTGTTAAATTAACAATATTAATCTCGTCGGAAATATCCGGTAAACCTTCTTTCCAGCCTCCACGTTCCCCTTTAGGATCGACCACCAATGCCTGACCGCCAAAAAGGACTGCATAATAAACAAGTAGGTTATTCGAGAAGGACTTGCCACCACCAAGCGAACCTAAGAAGGCAGATGCTAAAGCGTTGGTGACAGAGCCTTTTACTCCTTGACTTGCTAGGCTTGGATTCAAATAAACATTTCTTCCAGTGTCTAAGTTATAACCAAAATAAATGCCTTCGGTTTCACCCAGCATTTGTGTTGCACCAAACCCAAGTCCAGCTAAAAAGTCAGAGGTTACATACTGCACATAATCATTAATATAATGTTTGCTGCCGGGAATAAATTCACCATGTAAACCTAGCATGTCCCCGAATGGGCGAACGAGTTTTACATTCAAGTCATCGTAAAAGTCTTTGACTTCATTACATCGCTGTTTCAATTCATCCAATGTAGATGCAGAAACCCGAATGACATAGCTTAATTTATACATAGATTCCTTCGTTTGATCGAGGACATCTTCTAACTCATTCACTTGGTCTAAGGCTTCCACCACATTGTTTCCTGTTTCATTATCGGATTCCGTTGCATGATTATCTAAGTCTTTTAATTCCTTTTTCTTATTTCGTACCGTTGTGAGTGCTTTTTTATTCGTCATTATCTCTACGTGCATAGAGGTATCAATCGGAAAATCAAATTGTTGTTGCTGATAATAAAAGATTTCATCTGATGGAAACTCTAAGTCACCAACAATCGAATTAATGGTAAAGTAGGCTGCATAAGTTGTTGTTTCTTCTTGCTCTAGTTTTAAATAACGCTGATTTTCCGTAATTAAACAACGACTTGGCATAATTAAATCAAATTGTTTTATCCATGTTTCCGTTTCGCCTTTTTCAATCGTAAGAGGATAGTTGTAATCATCAAAAGCAATTCCTGATTGTCCATGAAGATGTTCAATGATATAACCCATATCGTCTTTCGTTAACGGTCGGACATTAAAACGGTTGGAAATTTTATTTTGTAATAACTGTTCCATCTTTAAGAATCGAGCGACTTCACTATTTGGCATGGAAACAAAATCTCCCATAAGATGATGATTGACATCACGCATGAAGCTAGAAAGAGAATTTTTCATGGATTGTCCCATTGCTTTCACACTGACTTCTTCCTCATTCAACAATAGTTTAAAGCCGATAAAGAAACGATAATCTACCTGATGTTCACCAATCATGGATACAAGTGCTTCTGTTTGATCATCAATTCGTTCATAAGCAACTTCTTTTAATCTTCCAGTAACTTGTTCTTTACTTTTTTCTTGTACAGAACGTATACTGTTTTCCGTACTAATCTGCAATGCATGAATTTTCCCGTCTTGATTCTGTGCGACTAACTGTCGAAAATGTTCATGCACCTGTATTTTTTCGTCTTTAGACAAAAAAGAATAATTATATGGCAGCAACTCAAAGTATGCAAAGCATTCTCCGTCATGGTTAAAGACGAGATTGTTTTCAATATATTTAATCGGATAGCCCATACATTTCACCCTTTACCGCAGTTATCGTTTCATTCATCATTTGCTTTTGAAGTTTGACGGCTTTTCCTCCATAAGTTACTTTGGGGCGGAAAAAGTAGGTGATAACTGATTTAAGAAAGCCATAAGGCTTTTTACCATCAAAACTTTTCTTACTCATAAACCATGTCAGTCCAACAGGAACTCCGACATATTTTAACAAGGCTCCATCAATCAATGAGAGTGGTGGAAGATTTCCAAGTAATATGACTACCAAGAGGGAAAGCACAAACCACGTCATTTGACTAAACGTGACTGGAAAAGGTAAGCGGAAATCATTAATGGCATATATCACTTTTTCAACTGACCAAATCCGAGTGTAGCTCTTTAATTTTTTCAAGAGAAATCATCCTTCCTAGAAAGAAAGCAGCTTGTCCTAATAACAAGCTGCTGCACTGTTTATTGTGGATATTCAAATATACCATGTGAAGATACAAGAAAATTGCCATCCATTTCAATGTCTCGTCCAAATGCTTGATAATCAATATAGTTTTGCAAATTAGTAGGCACTTCTCCGAGCATTCCTGTTTCTTCAACCAAATACCTTGCAACATCCTCCATGTCGTCACAGTCTGGATAATAAATAATATCATCCTGATGTTCGAGTAATTCTTCTAAACTGTCAAACCAATATCCTTGTATTTCTGAAAGAGCATCATATAAAGGCGTACCTTCAATTTCTTCTACCATAGCGCATAAACGATTGATTTCTTCGATTGGTGTATATTCTCCAATATCGAAAGGGAGCTCAAAATCATGGATAGCATATTCCTCATATTCATCATTTAAGCCAATTGTTTCTTTCACAGTTTCCATATCAATTGGAGGGGAGAACCAAGCACCCACCAATTCACCTTCATTATATTTTCCAAGGTTCGCTATATAAACTTGCATTTCCATAAACGTTCACATCCTTTTATAAAAATGATCAAAAAAAGTAGTAAACAAGATTGTCTACTACGAGTTAAAAACTCCTATCGTTGCCGAGTTATCAAAAATAATGAAAAGCTTGAAAAGAAAGCTTTTTATTCGTTGGGTCATCCTCATCATTCAACACTTCAAATTCAGTCATAGATAAGTCCGCCGGGTCATCTTCTAGTTTAATGACTATCAGCTCCGAGCCATTCACATTCATGTCATTTGCTTCTTCTATTGCCTTATCGCATATTTCATCTCCTGTTTGAAGAGACATGCCAACTTCTTGTAACGCTTCATCTAGCTCATCTCTTTTTTCAACCGTTACAATTTTATTCAATTCGTACACCTCCAAGAAAAGAAATAACATGCTGCCACTGCAATGTCTGTTTCAAAAAGATACTAAAAAAAGAGCACCTACGTTTGATTTACTGATACACGAAATAGGCTTGTTAATCCCTTCCGCACTACCGTTTGGATCACCATTTTTTTGCAGAACATAAGAAAAACACTTATCTTCAACAAAAAAACGGTCTGATTAAGCCCCTATGATTCGGTTGAAGAGGTCTAACAACACATCTTTCACTCCATCAGCGTTAAATACTAATCCTACTGCGACTAAAGCAATAATGAGAAATCCAATTAGTTTGGAAAACTCCCGTTTAAATCCTAAATAAATCCCAATCACCACAATTGCCATTAACACCAGAGATTGTGCATTATCTGAAAACCAGTTGTACAAATTCTGTCCGAAATTCATAAGCGTTTCTCCTTTCTATATTTCATCTTTTGAGGAGTGAATGACATCATCTGTCTTTATTGCTTGTTGCATAAGCAATTTTTGATGACGTTCCGTTAATTTAGCTTGATTCAACATATCTTTAATGATGGTTGTTTGATTGATTTCATCAAGTTTTGTTGCCAGTTTCCATGTGGGTGCAACTTGACGGGCTAACCACCGTAATGTTTTATCAAACGTATAGGGTTCAGGTTTCGTTGTTAAAGATATTTTTCGATTTTCTCCTAAATCCAAAAAACGCTGCCACGATGGATTCACTTTCCAACTGCTGCGACGTTTGTTTTCATCCTTATCTACAAAACGAATATAGCGATTGATTATCGAAAAAGCGGTCCGACCAGTATCCTCATACGTCATTAAATCTACAATCGCATGATACGCACGATCGTTTTTCAACCGAATTTCTAAGCGGTTTTTCACATCCGTATTTGCCAGTGATGTTCCATATTTTATAAATTGTTCATAATCCTTCTCATAGAGACAAAAATAAACATCACTTTTTAATGAGCCAATATATAACGTGTTTCCCATATCTGGTTTATCTTCTCCTTGCACTAAATCACCAGAGCGATAACTCTTAAAGCTGCGAAATACAGAGATACATTCTTCCTGACGACATTTATCTGTAAGGAAGGGAACATCCAATATGCCTGTTTTATCGTTTATCGCTAAGTCAATTCGCTTAAACACACCGCCCGTCTTGAAAACATGCATAAAGAAGTCATACCATGTTCGTTGTTGGGCTAATAGAAAATTTTCAAACTGGCGGCATCCGTTACCTTTCAATTCAAGTAAACAGCCTTTATCTTCATCCGGCGAAACCATGACCACAACATCTCCAAAAACGTATTGTTCAATATAAGAATAAAAGGCATATTCTTCATGCAGCATGTAGTCCATTTTTAATTGCATGATGTCTTCAATCACATAAACAGGGTCTGTGGTTAAAAAACGAATTCGCACATAATCAAATAAGATTTCAATGGGTGCTTCTGGATTAAACTGTTCCAGAATATCAAACAACGTTGCTTTAAGCGTTTCTGTGGGATTCACTTTTCCTGTCTCGATTTCACTAATATACGGTCTTGAAATACCAGCATAAGTGGCGAGTTTATTTTGTGATATGCCGTACTCTAACCGTTTTTCTTTTAAAACCTGATACCAAGGTAATTGATTCATTTGCATTCCTCCTAACGCAAAAAAGATGTCAACTAATGCTTAAAAGCTGACATCTTTCTAATGTGTTTAAAACCCTTGTACCATCAGGCGTTTATGGGTTGTTGAAACGGTTTCCAATTGTTTTTCTACCCCCCTGTTAGAAATGGGGGGTTAAGGCGTGGCTAAAGCCACGCCAAGGCTTAGCCCAGCACAGCGGCTTTCGCTTCGCACGCCGCTATGCTGGGCAGCCTTTAGTGTGCGAGTTTGCCTATCTCTTGTAAAAAGTCATGTTCTTTGGGAACAAGGGGTGTGTAAAATTCAGAAATGACATTATCCCCTTTATCTACATAGCCCCGACCTTTGATTTGTTTAAGAAAGAACTGTTTTTGAACGTCGCTTCCAAACATCATCCCGAACCCGAGCTCACTCATTCGACCAAGAGCTACTCGAAAGTTAAACTGATCCCTGATTCCATCTCCAAGATATTTTGCGTCTGGACGTTGACAGGCTAAGACAAGGAAAAAGCCTGCTTGTCTGCCTAACATCACAATCTGTTTTAGTTTGCTTAAAACCGCTGCATTCTCTTTGGAGGTAAGCAGCTCCATAAAAGCCACGTACTCATCAAATATCAAAAAGTGTGGAGATAAACCTAAATAAGCATAGTTTTCTCCTGTTTTATAACCTTCCATTTGTTTCATTTCTTCACTTCGAGCCATCATATCTTCATGGAATTGGTCAATACACGCCATTATATCTTCCTTTTTATAATGAACATCCGGCATGACCGTATTTAAATCGGCTAGGTCAGCATTTTTGGGATCTAAAATATACAGCTTTGCATTTGTTTTTAACAAAGCCTCAATAATGGTGAGAATAAAGTACGTTTTACCGCCACCTGTTCCGCCTGCAATAAGCATATGGGGAAGTTTATCATATTCCCAATACATAGATTCCATGAGTTTTAATCTGCCATCTTGTGCGTAGACATCCTCAATCGAAATACGGTTCGCTATCATGTCATAGAAAAGAATGTACTCCACAAAGGAATCATGTAATTCTTTTGATACTAATTCACAATACAGACCGCTTTCCAGTTTTGTTTCCAAGTTTAATAATGGCTCTTGAAATTTCCCAAGTGTGATTTCCACTTGAATATAGAGTAGTCCTTTCTCAAAACGATAATAGATTTTTGGAAAATGGCTGATTTTTTCTTTTGTGTTATCAGAAGGAATATCCTTAAAGAAGCTTTCTTTGGTGACTTGTTTAGTTTCATACCAGCCGTTTTCTAAAACCATTTTAGCGAGCTTTTGACGGTGGACAATTTGTTTGAATTGGTCATAGCGATAGCGGTAATACATAACGATACATCCAGCTGTTAATAAAAGACTGATAAGTAAAGTTACCAGTCAATACATACTAATAAAATGCTCTTGAAATAGTTTAAGCTGCCATTCTGTTGAAAGTAAGAAAGACAAGTGAAAAGGGGTAAAAAAGATAAGCCAGATTCCAATTATTCGTATAATGATAAATTGGGTAACAAGGGAAGCGTCTTTTTCCTTAATTCGTTTCCCACGTTTTTTCAAAGAAATCATAAAACCTCCTTTCCAAGATTCATTTACAATGAAAAATCTTTAAACCATTAGTCGACATTTTGGACATTGTAAAAAGAAGCATGTTTATCGAAGGAAGGCTGACTTATCCTTTCATATTTTCGGTGTGCAATTCGTTTCTCAAAAACTAAATCTTTAGCTTTTGGATAGTCCTGTCTGTTATAGGAGTAAATTTTTAAAAGTTTATTAGCTTCTTTTGTTAGTGGATAGATATAGCGAAACATTCGTCCGTTAATTTTTTCGATTCCTTTATATTCACAAAAATCTTGTGTGAGCCAATGCTTTTTCGAGACATTTTCAAAAAGTGCATTTTCTTCTAATAAAGCTCTAGCACTACGTGGGTGTATCTTTTCAAAAGTCTGATTATCACGATAAACGCTAGTCTTGAAATATCCGCAATAAAAGAAGTTGGATGCTTGATAAACATAACCACACTTGCCTTCAATACCATCTGCTAACGTATACAAATAAAGACAGTCGGTTTCTGCTTTCAACCACTTAATAAGTGTAGAAAGCGTTCGACTGCCAAAATAATTATTACGATTCATTTCTGGAAGAAAACACATCTTTCCAATTTCTAAATAGTCATTTGTTTTCAAGTCAAAGTCAGGAAAAAGTTTACGGATTGTCTGCAAAGGCTGCGTACCCCAACCTAACTCAACCACACCTAACAATCTTCTTTCTGATTCTGAAAAAATCCCTAAGAAGTATTTACACAACTTAGGGATGATTTTTGAGTAATGATATTTCCGAATAAAATGAATAGCTTCCTCTTTTGGAATTTCTTTGATGATAAGCGGTTTTTTTACCATAAATCATTTCCTATTTTTCATCTTCCGCTGGCTCTTTTTTCGGCTTTTGGGGAGGCTTTTGTTGTCCTTTTAATACTAAATCCTCTGCTTTAATAAACCAATCTACATCCGCACCACGAAAAGTAGCATTTGCTACCGTATCAGCAACGGGATTAACCATTTCCACTTCCGCATTATAATCAAACTCTTTTAGTGGAATAGAAGCAGGAATACTTACTTGAATCATCCGTCCTTGTTCTCTGGATTTTAAATCATAAGTGCGCTCCTTAACTTCGGAAGATACCGTACCATCTTCATTTTGAAGAAAAACTTCCCGTCGTAATGCAGAAAACTTTAACAATCCAAATGTTTTTTCTTTATCAATAATAATGCCCTGCGCTAATCTCATTTGTAGTTCCTCCTTATGCTTTGACTAAATCGTCAGCATGTAATTTATAATTTGTAAAACCACGATCCCCAATTTTATAGCCCTCTGCGGTAATACGTGCATTGACTAATTTTACTTTTTCCTCATGTTCAAAGAATTTTTCCCCAGCTTCATTAGGAAGGATGACTTCAATATCATCTGCCCGTTGAACGTCGGAATAGAGATTATAACTGCGAGATAGAGTTGTCATTCGTCCATTAATTCGGCGTTGTTCCACTTTTCCTTCGCCTGCATATTCTAAGTTTCCAAAAGTTTGTTCCATGTTCGGTATCACATATTTTAGTTCCATAATAGTTACCTCTTTCCTTATTTTTAATTTACTTACTTTTATATAAAGAAGAAACACGTACTGAAAGGAGGAGAACGAGAGTAAAAAATATTCATTGTAAATCACTCCTAATTATCTTTTATTAACGAAAAAACGCCATCAGTCGGTTAAATACCGTTCAATGACGTTTTCAATGTGTTTATTGATATATTTAGTTACTTTTTACATTTTTCAGAGCTATGACTGATAAAGTGATTAGATTAATGCATGTATACACTTATTGTAATCTCAAACTATATCTCTATTTCATTACATGATGTTTTTTAATCCGTAATAATCGCAAACTGTTTAATGTCACAAGTAATGTCGCTCCCATATCTGCGAATATAGCTATCCATAACGTTAACCAACCAGGGACAACTAACAATAATGCAACAGCTTTAATTCCTAGAGAAAAGGTAATATTCTGTTTGATAATATTCAAAGCTTTTCGGCTTAATTGAACGGTATACGGCAGCTTATTTAAGTCATCTGACATAAGAGCAATATCTGCAGTTTCTAGTGCTGTATCAGTGCCTGCTCCACCCATGGCTACACCAACCGTAGAAGCGGCCAGTGCTGGAGCGTCATTCACACCATCTCCAACCATTGCCACATGATGTTTCCCTCGAAGTTTTTTAATGAAGGTCAACTTATCTTCTGGAAGTAAATCAGCTTCAATATCCGCAACCCCAATTTGTTGACCGATTGCATATGCAGTTCGTTGATTATCTCCTGTCAGCATAACTGTATCAACTCCAAGATGATTTAATTGGCTGATGACTTCCTTGGAAGATTCTCTTATTTCATCCGCCACAGCTATGAATGCAAGAATCTCTGTTTCCGTTCCTAAAACCATGACCGTTTTTCCTGCTGTTTGTAAATCAGTAATCTTTTCTTTTTGATTATTTTTTATTTGATTATGCAGTTCTTCAAAAAGACTTGGGCTGCCTACATAATATACTTCATTATTTATCTTTGCTTTGACACCTTTACCTGTAATAGACTGAAATTCCTCCATAAATACATCATTATAATGCAATCCTTTTGCTTCCACCTTTTTTATAATAGCCGAAGCGAGTGGATGTTGTGAGCCTTTCTCAATCGCTGCTGTGATTATCATTAATTCATCTTCATTCCTAGCATAAGTTACAATATCTGTGACAGCAGGAACCCCTTTTGTTAATGTTCCAGTTTTATCAAGAGCAATGGCTTTAAGGTTTCCAGTCTCCTCTAAATAAACACCGCCTTTAATTAACACACCATTTTTTGCAGCGTTTCCAATGGCAGTCACTACAGCTACTGGAGTAGATACAACAAGTGCACAAGGGCAACCAACTACGAGTACAGCTAATCCTTGATAAATCCATGTACTCCAATCTCCACTACCAGCTAATGGCGGTATAATAGCAATTAATGCAGCTAGAATAACAATAGCTGGAGTATAATATTTCGCAAATTTATCGACAAATGCTTGAGAAGGTGCTCGCTCGGCTTGTGCTGCTTCTACAAGATGTATAATTTTTGATAGTGTAGTATCTTCTACTCGTTTAGTAACGCTAACTTCAAGCAAACCTTCTTCATTTAATGTGCCGGCAAATACTTCATCTTCTACTGTTTTTGTAACGGGAACACTTTCACCTGTAATAGCAGCCTGATTTAAGGTAGACATTCCTTGAATAACAGTTCCATCCATCGCTAATTTCTGACCAGGCTTTACGATCATAATATCGCCAATTTGAACATCATCTACATGGATACTGATTTCTTGATTTCCCCGTCGAATTAACGCTTCTTTCGGTGCAATATCCATTAATGATTCGATGGATTGACGGGCTTTATCCATGGAGTAACGTTCCAACGCTTCACTAATAGCAAATAGGATAACAACTGTCGCCCCTTCCACCCATTCGCCAATAATAGCTGCACCAATAATCGCAATGGTCATAAGTGTATTCATATCAAATTGTAATCTAATTAGATTTCTAAACCCTTTAATAAAGAGGCTGTATCCGCCAACTAAAATAGACACTGCATATCCAATCGTTGGAAGGAAATGTTCTTCCCCTAATTGTTTTCCTAAAATCCAACTGGCTAAAAGTAATACAGCTGAAATATAGACCTTTATATTTTCTTTTTGTTTCCAAAAAGGTTCATGTTCCACCTTTTGTTCTTTTTCATCTTGCACCTTTAAATTTTCAAACGATCCTGCTTTTTCTAATTCCTCAATGGTTGTTTGCCCTTTAACATAAATTTTTGAAGCACCAAAATTTACTTCGGCGTTTTCCACCCCTTGTAATTTCTTGACGTTATTTTCAAAAGTTTTTGCACAGCTTACACAACTAAATCCCTGTACACGATAAGCCTTCATTTCTTCTTTTGTGAGTGATTCAGGCATTTGCTTTTTCCTCTTTCTGATGAACCAATGTAATAGAAATCAATTGCTTAATATGCTCATCATCTAATGAATAAAAAGCAAGTTTTCCTTCTTTACGGTACTTCACAATGCTTTGTTTATGAAGTGAACGTAAGTGGTGAGAGGCAGTTGCCACAGAAGAACCAATGATATTGGCAATATCACATACACACAACTCAGAATCTATACATAAGGCATAAGAAATTTTTGTTCTATTTTCATCAGCAAGCACTTTGAATAATTTAGAAACACGAGAAAAATCTTCTTTTTGTAATTCGTCTTGTATACGATTGACTTTTTCCTCGTCATAACAATAAACTTCACACATGTCTTTTTTTACCAACTTAATCACTCCATCATCATTCAAATATATATTTGATTATATAATATCTTAATTGCTGAAATCATTCAAGTGTGTATTTGAATAATAGATAGTTTATTTTAATTCGTAAAAAATGGAGGGCACGCATATAAAATTTGCATAATTAACTACAATTCATTCGTTCTAAAATCTGTAATCGACTCGTCCATAAATCACACACCAAAACACAATCATCGTTTCCTCATTTTTATCACGTATCAATTTTCCATAAGGAAAAAAAGGAAAATCTTCAATTTCAATCTCATTTAAAACAAAATTGTCATCAATCCAATCCATAACCTTTTGTTCATAGATTTTATCTTCTACCAATGGAAATCACGCTCACTTCCATAATTAGCCAAAATAAAAAAGCAACCTTTTGGCGGAGAAAACTTGCAAAGGGTGCTTAGGTGTACTAATTAAATTATTGAGATTCTAACTTAACATTTCTAAGAATTAATGTGTAAAAGACTGTTAAACAGGGATGTTAAAATTAGAGAAATAAAAAAGAGATATTGCTTTTTACACAATATCCCTCATCTTTCCCCATTTCCTCTGGCGGAATTTTGGCGGGGAACCTATTTATTTTTAGTTGTTTTATCCATTTTACGTACCATCAAAATGCCGTCAAATCAATGTTTTCACTTCAAATGCCCTTAGTGAATTATTCCCACTCAATCGTAGCCGGCGGCTTAGAAGTAACATCATACACTACTCTGTTAATATTATCCACATCATTCACCAAACGCGTAGAAATCGTCTCAAGCACATCCCAAGGAATCCGCGCCCAATCCGAAGTCATGCCATCAATCGAAGTCACCGCACGAATACCAATCGTATGTGCATACGTACGAGCATCTCCCATCACACCAACACTCTTGATGTTTGGAAGCACTGTGAAGTATTGCCAGATATCGCGGTCAAGACCTGCTTTAGCAATTTCTTCCCGAAGAATCGCATCGGATTCACGAACGATTTCCAGGTGTTCTTCCGTTACTTCCCCTAAGATACGGATAGCAAGTCCCGGTCCAGGGAATGGCTGGCGCCAAACGATACGGTCAGGAATGCCAAGCTGGGAACCAAGTTCACGTACTTCATCTTTAAATAATGTGTTTAGTGGCTCAATCAAATCGAATTGCATATCTTCCGGCAGACCGCCTACGTTGTGATGTGATTTGATGGTTTGGGCTGTGTCTGTACCACTTTCAATCACGTCTGTATAAAGCGTTCCTTGCGCTAAGAAATCAATATCTTTTAATTTTGCTGCTTCATCGTCAAATACATAGATAAATTCATTGCCGATGATTTTACGCTTTTGTTCCGGATCGGAAACACCTGCTAATTTCGTTAAGAAACGGTCCTTGGCATCGACTTTGATAATGTTCATCTGGAAGTCTTCTGCAAAAACATCCATGACATCATCTGCTTCATTTTTACGAAGAAGTCCATGATCAACAAAGATACAAGTCAGCTGGTTGCCGATAGCTTTATGGATTAACGCTGCTACAACAGAGGAATCCACGCCACCACTTAGTGCACAAAGAACGTTGCGGTCACCGACTGCTTCTTGGATTTTTTCCGTTTCCATTTCAATAAAGTTGGCAATTGTCCAGTCTCCTGCACAATGACATACATCGAATACAAAGCTGTGCAATACATCATTTCCATACTCAGAGTGACGTACTTCCGGGTGGAATTGCACCCCATACATATGCTTCTCTCCATCACTGATGGCAGCAATTGGTGTCGACGGACTGGTTGCATCTACCACGAAAGAAGGCGGTGCTGCGGTTACTTTATCGCCGTGGCTCATCCATACTGTTTGTTTCGTTGGTGTATCTTTAAAGAGAGCCGGGCTTTCATTTAATTCAATTAATGCTTTTCCATATTCACGGTTTTTGGATGCTTCTACTTTTCCATCGAAATGCAATGACATTAACTGCATGCCGTAGCAAATCCCCAGAACAGGAATGCCTAAATGAAAAATTTCCTCATCACAACGGAAGCTGTCTTCCCCATAAACACTGTGTGGTCCGCCGGAAAGGATAATTCCTTTTGGATTCATTTCCTTAATTTCTGCAGCGGTCAGCTTATGTGAATGAAGCTCACTATACACGCCAAATTCACGAATACGGCGTGTGATTAATTGGTTATATTGACTGCCAAAATCTAAAACCAGTACTAATTCATTGTTCTCCATAACTAGACTCCAATCTGTATCTTTTTAACGATGTATGCTCTTCCCTTTTTCCAAAAATTTCTTTAACGAAACAGGTTTAGGCTGCTTCTATATTTAATAAAACCCGGATTCAGGCCTTTCTGTTTTCTGCAAAGTCACACCAAAAAACATAGAAAGGCAGAATCCGGGTATGATAAACAAACCTTCTTCTGCCTTCATAGTCGAATCATTTACGGTGATCCGGTAGAAACTTTCGAACCTTATTTTCGAGGATATACGAAAGGCATATGTCGAACGAATTATTTGTCTTTATATCTCTGGAGAATATCTGTTGTCCTCCACAGTATTACTTTTTCATTCTACTAATTGATGTGCCCCGGGTCAAGCCATTATTTGATTGATTAAATTTTTCCATAATTGCATTATTTCCTCTTTTTCACCTGTTAACCGTTTACTATAAATCATCCGCTCGTAAATGCTGGTTAATCTGCTCATTTCCACCGTTTGCAGCTGCTTATCTATGCGCCCGGCAAACTCTCTAAGTGTTTCATCATTGCCACGCTTGAAACCTTTTTTATTTGCCAGTTTTAACAAGTAGAGATAGGCTTCTTGGAACGAAGCATCATCAAAGTGATGTTCCAGCTTTCTCTGCAAGAAATAAATGCGAATGGCGCTTCTCTTTTTGTAAAGGATAAACAGAATCAATAAGAGTACCACAGCAATTCCAATCAGAATAGCGCCTGTCACTGTTGAAATCCCTGATGCTTCATCGGAATCCGTAGCATCATCTTCCTGTTCTTCTGCTCCCTCTGGTTCTTCTTCCTCTGCTGTATCTTCGTCCTGTTCAGGGGCTGGTGCTTCCAGCGGGTCCTCTTCCTCGTCTATAGAAGCATCATTTTCATCCGCATCGGCGTGGAAATCCGCCATATTGGAGAAACCTTGTGTCGGCTCAAATGGTACCCATCCGACATCTGGAAAATAGACTTCCACCCAAGAATGCGCATTGCTGTTGGCAACCTGATTCACATGGCTATCTGTATCCACGTCTGTATCCACCCGTTCCCCGCTTGTGAACCCTTTCGCCCATCTGGCTGGAATATCTTCGGAGCGAAGCAAAACAATCATAGCAGAAGAAAAGTTATCGCAATAGCCGATTCGGGTCTCAAATAAAAATTGGTCCACATAGTCTTCCTCTTCCTCTGGGATAGGGATATCTTCTGTCTGGTATTCAAAACCATTTGCACTGAAATAACGCTCAATGGCCCGGGCTTTATCGTATCTTGTCTCATGCCCTTCCGTTATTTCCGCTGCTAAATCTTCTACCCTTTCCGGTAAATCAGCAGGAAGCTGTGTATAACGGTCTTGTATTTCTTCTGTATCCTGTTCGGAATTATTCTGCAATGTATCCATATCAAAAGATGGACTGTCATAGTTTATTTCATAAGTTTCTGGAACGTATTCTTCCCCATCTAATGTGGTTTCAACCCCCTGCAGGCTTTCGTCCAGATGAAAATCTACCACTTCCCCCGTTGTAATAGAAGAAACGCCATAAGGATAGACCAATTTAGGTAATCGATGATTCCCCGTGAAGTTCACTTCTGCTTCCATTTCCTCTGTCTCCACGCTATCCTCGAAAGTGGATAATGTAATCTGGCCATCAGATTGGTCCATCAGATTTCGATCTGTCGACGACTCCCATCCCTTCCCTGTGTAAACATCTTTCGTTTCTATCCGCCAATAATGGTCTTCTTCAACGGCAGCTTCAAAAAGAACCGTATCGTCTTGCACAAAAGAACCGCCTAATTCTGAGTCGTCTTCTCCATATCCGACTTGCCCGACTCTTTCGCCATCACCACCTAATTGACCTGCAGATCCTTGTAAGAAAGGCAAAGGATCGGGCCATTGCGGTTCTGCTTTCGGTGCCTGATATCCTATAAAAGCAACTACGGCAACAATCAGAATAAGCGGCATAAGCCAATATTTTAGACGATCTCTTACAGAAACAGGAATATGGTTATTTTCAATCTCCTTACTCAAGCTGGACATTCCAAGGGCTATAAAAGAGATAATAAAAATACGTACAATGGCCGAGGCACCTTCATACACCGTAAATGTATCCAGAATGCCAATATAAACAAAGGTCAACAGAATAAATAGAATAATATTTTTCATTCGGACAAACCAGTAATAAAGCAAATAACTCATCAACCAGATCAGAAGCAAAAATAATAGACTTCTGAAAAAGGTGGTAAGCAAATACCATTCACCAGAAAACATCCGCTCGATATTATTAACCACTTCCCGAAAGGTTTCCACGATCCAGTTCAAATCGAAAAAGCTTGTATCAAAATAAAGCATATGCACAATCAGCAGTAACCCAATCCCTTTGATTGGCACACTGATCAGCCAATGCAGCTGAAAATAAGAAATAAAAAAGCAATATAGCGCAAATAAAATAAATACGCCGATGTTTGTTTCTGAAATATCCCCAAGCGGATAGAGCCATTCTAAAAACAGGCAGAATCCTGCGATATATAGTAGTAGCGTGTGCAGTGTGTTCAATTGTTTCCGGCTGTGTGTCATTTGAAAATCACCTCAACAGGATCCGTTCCAAGCTGTTCCAGACTTAATTCCTGTACAGCTATACCTGAAAAATAGAGCGGCTCCAGCAGATGCTTTTCTTCTTCAGATAAGTGTTTTTCCGGATGGATATAAATAATGGAAAAGTGCTTCATACGCTGTTTTGCTTCTTGAATCGCCTGGATTAAATAGGTATCCACGGATGTTATCAAAAGAAAGATGATATCTGCTTGATTAAAATGAGCCATTTCTTCGCGGAACCGCAGCGAAAAGGAACCTTGCTCTTCCTGACTTGCTGTGAGCAGATAACGCTTGATGATTTCCAGCTGCTGCGCATGATGACCTGCTTCAAATACATGTGCGCTATCTCCGATGGAAAGAAAACTTGTCTCATTACTTTTCGTTGCCAGTTCCTGCACCAGAGATAAACTCATTTCAATCGAAGCTTCATAGAGAAGCGGATGTTCCTTCTCATTCATAAAATTATCATGAACCAGTAAAATGTCTACGCTTTTCTCCCGGTCAAATTCTTTTGTCATCATCGTTTGTCTTCTCGCTGTCTGTTTCCAGTCAATCCATGCAAAGCGGTCTCCCGGAGCATATTCTCTGCTTCCCGAAGCAATGGTCGTATTTAGTTGCTGTAATTGATTGGAAATAACGCCGCCCTGTTCATAACTTGCTGTATCACTGATCAAACGAATCTTATGTTCATAGGGATAGACCATACATTTATTTTCAATAGGAAAATCGCGGCTTTTTTTGATAAAACCAAAAATTTCACCTGTTTGAATCGTTACTGTGTCCAGTATATGCTCTCCACGCGGCAAGGATTGCACCGAATAGCTGAATGTAAAATGCCTGCGGAAAAGAGGAAATAACATACGAATCAGCTTGCGGGAAACCGCCATTTTTCCTGAAGGTTGTGAAGAGAAGTATTTCTCTTTTTTTGTATCTTCCTTCATTAAAGAGGAGGGGAATTTCTCTTCAAATGTACAATATAATAAAGGAAAAGGAAGCTTCCGTTTGATATGTATGTTCACAACCATATCATCCCCGGCTTGATAAACCGGGTTTTCTATTTCCCGATAGACCTTCCAGGTACGTAACGGATACAAGGCAAAGAGAAGCTGGTAGATGCCAATTGGTAGATAACCATAAAATAAAAACCAGCTGACAAATCCGCCCTGGAACATGGCATAGCAGAATAAAGTAATCATCAAAACCAACACGCCAATACTGCGTAAGATGATGCGGATATTGTTCTTCATTCTGCAAAGCCTTTCTTAATTGGAATATGTGCCGACTCTATAATCATATCAATCACTTCTTCACTTGTTTGGCCCTGATAACGTGCTTCTGCTTTTAACAGAACCCGGTGAGCCAATACAAATGGTGCCAGGTATTTCACATCATCTGGAATAACATAATCTCTTCCTCCAATATACGCATAAGCTTTCGCAGCTTCCATTAAAGCAAGCGATCCTCTTGGACTCACACCCAAATAAATGGAACTGTGCGTTCTCGTACGGGTGACAATATTCAAAATATATTGCTGGATGGTTTCATCTATATAAACATTTTTCGTCTCTTCCTGCTCTATAATCAGCTCTTCTTGCGACATCACCGCTTGAATTTCTTCGATGGGATGGTGATTTTTATTTCTCGAAAGCATTTCTAATTCATCCGCATACGTTGGATAACCCATACGCAGTTTTAATAGAAAACGATCCAGTTGCGCCTCTGGCAACGGATACGTCCCTTCATATTCAATCGGATTTTGCGTTGCCATTACAAAGAAAGGACTTTTCAGCTGTCGTGTTTCTCCGTCCACTGTCACGCTTTTTTCTTCCATTGCTTCCAGTAGCGCAGATTGAGTCTTTGGAGATGTCCGGTTAATTTCATCCGCTAATAGAATATTTCCAAACACAGGGCCTTCCCGAAACTCAAATGCTAATTCCTTGGGATTATAAATCGATACGCCTGTCACGTCCGACGGCAGCAGATCCGGTGTAAATTGAATTCTGCTAAAATCACAATTGACCGACTTGGCCAATGTACGGACCAGCATCGTTTTCCCCACTCCAGGAACATCTTCTAATAAGACATGGCCTTCTATTAATAATGCCACTAAACTAAGCTTAACGATTTCTTCTTTACCAAAAATGACGCTATTCATATTATTTAACACATCTTGAATATGTGTATTTTCCACTATCTTCTCCTGTTCCATCATCGCCCTCCTTAACTACTAATTTGCCTGAATCTTTCTATCTTTTATGTTACTATATTAGCAATCATAATGAAATGAAATGCATTCTAAAGATTGATATATCTCTTATTATGGACAAATTCTGAAATGGTTATTCAACAGCTTTTATCAACTTAGGGGAATTTGATAGCTATTTTTCAGTAACACGATCTCTTTACACATGTTGAAAGCAGAAACAGTCTCATTTCTTCTTTGTTTTACAGTAGAAGCATACAAGCTGAAGTGCACTTCATGTCAACGAATAAGTCTATCTTTTTTCGTGTTACCTTCCATTCTTTTTTGAAACTGCATGGGCCTTTTTCCTACTAAAAAAAGCAGCCGAAGTTTCTTTTCCTCCAACTGCTTCTATCCATTCTTTATAAAAGTGTGTTATTTGTTTCTTACCATAAAACAAGACGTTGTTTCGAAACAGGCTCCGGATACACGGTGTCTATTTCCTGTAAATCCTCCGCTGTTAAGGAAATATCTGCTGCTTCTATATTATGGAGAACATGATCTGGGTTACTGGATTGCGGTATCGCTATCGTGTTTCCATTCCGAATCGACCAAGCTAACAAAATTTGAAATACGCTTGCCTCATGCTTTTCCGCAATCTCCTTTAACACGTTTTGTTTCGTCAGGTTCGCTCCAAAACTATCACCGCGGTCAATTGGAGAATATGCAATCACCGGCATATGGTACTTGTTCATCATAGGAACTAAATCAAATTCAATGCCTCTGTTTGCAATATTATAGCGGACCTGATTGGCCTTACAATTTTCTCCTCCTGGTAAATCGATAACATAATCCAGATCATCCACGTCTAAATTGGAGACGCCCCATGCTTTGATTTTGCCTTGATTTCTAGCTTTCTCTAAAGCTTCCACCGTTTCTTCAAGGGGAATATCTTCTTGCCAATGCAGTAAATATAAGTCAAGATAATCTGTTTCTAATCTTTTTAAACTTTGATCTAAGCTGACTGGAAGATTCTTTTTGGACGCATTGGAAGGAAGCACTTTGGAAACAAGAAATACATCTTCACGGGTATACGGTTGAATGGCACTTCCAACGAGTTTCTCCGCATTCCCGCTTCCATACATTTCAGCGGTATCAATCAGCTGCACACCATTATCAAGTCCGGTTCGAATCGCCGCTACTTCCTGATCAAAAGTCGCTGCTTTATCTCCCATGTTCATGGTACCTAAACCAATTGGAAACACTTCTCTGCCGGCAATGTTCACTTTTTTCATTGCTCCCCACTCCTCTTTTTGGAATCTGTTTTCTATGTTTGTTCCACGATTAGAGGAAAACAAAACGCAAAAGATCTATGGAAATATTCATCCAATCAGCAATCATGTTCTGTACTTCTTTTCTGCCCGAGCAAAGCAGCGGAAAGCCAACCAGATCTTCCGGCATCATTTCCTTTTTGGGTACTGAAAAAGAATCCTTGGAAACTAAAACGCCCCATTTCTCTGGTCTCGGTAATGTCATTCGTTCATACTTCTCCACTGCTATCGGTTCCAGTAACACGGCAAGGTCAATCAGCCCTTTATCTAATTTCTCTGTGATATAATCGCTTGTCCCGCTGAAGATATGGAAGGTTACTTGCGGATAATCACTGACCATTTCTTCTAACATCATTGCCAACGTATCAGAATTATCTGCTTCCACGCAGCCAATTGATATATGCCCGCTGAATAACTGTTTTTTCTGGTCAAAAAATGCTTACTCGGTATGGTCTGTAAGTGTAAGAATTTCCTCCGCACGGTCCTTTAAAAAGACACCGGCTTCTGTTAATTGCAATTGTTTCTTCTCCCTATAAAACAGTTCTGTTTCCAATTCTTCTTCTAGTTCTCGCAACTGCCGGCTCAAAGTCGGCTGTGTAATATGCAGAAGATCGGCAGCTTTTGAAATGCTCCCCTCTTCAGCAATTGTCCAAAAGTATCTTAATATCCGTATTTCCATTATCATGACTCCTTCAGTGTTTTTGCCTCATTCGCTAGAATAACGATGTTTGTAAAACTTTCAGTCATTCAATCTTCTGCTAATTATTTGTTCGCTGCAATAATTACTACCTTTACTATCCCCCTTATACTTAATCCCACGCCAAAATAAAACAAAGATGTTAATACAATATCATACGATATGAGATACAGTTATTCATATGACGTAATCAAATTATATGAAGAAAAATGGATAAGACAGGATTTCAGGGGGAGTCAAATAATAATGCGATGAAAAACTCCCCCTTCTTTATAAACAATATAACAGAAGGAGGAGCTAAAATATTTCGTATACATATCATTTGTTATTAGTATCTCAAGTGTATTTAATAGACTAACTGTAAAAATAACTTATTCCATCTTATATGGAAAGCTACTTTCACAATATTATTCCTTTAATGCAGAGGGTTTCACATCTTTTGGAATAGGACATTCATAAGGTGTATCTTTAAATTTCTCTTTAAATTCTTTTTGAATTTCTTCTAATTTATCAGGATTTTGCAGTACATCAATGGCTGTTAATGCCATAACGTTCCCTGAGCGCAGCATTCCCTTGTGGGCTACCGAAGTCGTACCTTGGGTAACCATTTGCCAAGAATGTGCCGGAGTTCCAATAGCACATGTTGCTGTAGAGCACTGTGCCGTTGGAACCACCCAGCTGACATCTGCAACATCTGTTGACCCTGGCATTGCCATATCCAAAGGAACATAATCACTAACAACATTACTAAGATATGCCTCTTTTAATTTATCTGTATCCTTAATGGCACCAAACGCTTTTAAGGAATCAAAAGCACTGTCTTTCTCATTAACAGATAATGAATCCCAAATTTGCTTGGCATAATTCATTTCTTCATCCGTATACAAGATTGTATCTTCGACTTCCTTAAGTTTCTCATACATTACCTTTTCTAAATTTCTATTAGGTATATAATTAGAACACGCTTTGTCCATTTCTATCGAGACGGTAGTTTCTGTCATTTGAGCGGCTCCATGCGCAATTTTACATATTCTTTCATAAATATCTTTGACATCCTGCATTTTGGGTGAGCGAATTAAATATAATACTTCTGCATCTGATTGAACTACATTGGGTGATTTTCCCCCGGTGTTGGTAACGGAATAATGCATTCTGGCATCCGGTTTAACATGCTCTCTAAGATAATTAACTCCCACATTCATCAATTCTACGGCATCTAATGCACTTCTGCCTAAATGCGGTGAAGCAGCGGCATGTGAACTGATCCCTTTAAAGCGGAAATACACCTGATAATTTGCTAAGGAACTGAGGCTCATCATTCCATTTGCTGCAGATGGATGCCAGGTTAGTGCAAAATCCAGATGATCAAAAGCCCCTTCTCTGGCCATAAAGGTTTTTCCGGATCCGCCTTCTTCTCCTGGGCAACCAAAATATTGAACTGTTCCCGATAAGTTATTGGCTTTTAAATATTCTTTTATCGCAATAGCAGCTGCTAAAGAGCCTGTACCTAAAAGATTATGACCACAGCCATGACCGTTTCCTCCGGGGATAACAGCTTCAGGATTACTTACTCCAGGTTTTTGACTTAAACCGGACAGCGCATCAAACTCACCTAGAATACCGATAATGGGATGGCCAGAACCATAAGTTCCCGTAAATGCTGTTTCTATATCAGCTATATTTTTTTCCACAATAAATTCTTCTGCTTCTAATGCAGTACATAAATGGTTCATTGAGGTATATTCTTCAAACCTTGTTTCCGGATGCTTCCAAATAAAATCACTAACATCAGTAAGAAAATCTTGTTTTTCCGCTAAAATATCACTTACAAATGCATTTACACTATTTACGATTGTCATGATACATTCATCTCCTCATTTATAGTTGATTTTTTAGGTTTATTTACACTTAGTAGTAAAATGATTGCTAATACAACAACCCCTGTTATTAGTAAAAAGCCTGTTAGCAGTCCTTGATTAATCAATAACCCAAACATAAAAGGCATCATGATAAAACCTAATACAGAGTTTGCAGAATAACCAACAGAATATTCCGTCAATACTGGTGATTTATATTCCGGATCACACATTTTCAATAATAATAATCCTGAGATAAATACTCCGGTTGATGTCCCAAGTACTGCAACACTTTTCTCGAACCAAAAGTCACTAAAATACTTTCTACAGAGAAAATAGGCAGCTAAAATAGTAAATGCTCCTATTACTATAATCATAATAAGAATTGGAATAAAATAGCTGAAGACAGCCTGAACAGGCATGCTGACGATTGCTGCAACAACAGCAAAATCAGTAAACATACTAGCTATTTTCGATGCAATTTGGCTATCTACTATCCAGCTGAGATTCAATTGACACATAGCCCACCAGATTAAGTACATAACTAAAATAGCGTAAGCCCAAATAGGAACACTTCCAATGATAGGAACATTAAAGTATTGGACAAGCGTAAGTAATCCATATGCAACGCCGCTGCCTCCAAGAATTAATGCGACATGGAATGCTAATGTGTCAACAGACGAACTTAAAGTTGTTTCTTTTCCAAACTTATTCTGTTTGTCTACATCTGACTGATATCCTTGTTTCATGTCTTTTGGGAAGCTTTCTGAACCACTTAAGTATTGTGTATACCCCTTCCTTGCACCAAAATTAATAAGAACAATTCCTATCAAAATACCACCGATAATTCCAAATGTAGCTGTTGTTACTGTAACCCCTTGTGCAGTCTCCCAGTAAGGCTGATTCATAGATTGCAACATGCTTCCAATAACTCCTGCCGTTCCATGTCCTCCGGAAAATCCTCCTCCTATCTCTGTACCAAAGGATGGATAAGCATCTGTTAACATTCCAATCTTTTCGGAAATATAATGAATTCCAATTCCCAATGCTTGTTGCCCCTGTGAAACGATGACCATTATGGCAAACATAATAAGTATATTTCTGGTTGTCCGGCTGCTCTTTTTATTCTCGTGATAATTAAGATCTTTATGTAACGCTTTTTGCTTTTGCTTATCACGTCTTGATTTGAACTTAACCCCAAAAGGTACTGTAGCAACAACTGGCACAATTAAAATTCCTGGAAGCAAAGCATATGTGCTTATCCAATCTTCAGGAATCGGAATTACTGCATTATTACCTAATACTGCTGGACCTAAGAATAATCCGATAAACCCGCCAATAACAGATGCCGGTAAAAATATAGTTTGCAAGAATTTTACTTTCGCTCTTAAAAAAGTTCCCAGCAATAAAAAACCACTTAACGCAGAAAAACTAATTAGTAAATCCATAGTTTCCCCCTTTTCGTAAAAAATGAATTCTACTCTTAAATAAAACGCTTACATATTTAACGTATTAAGACTTAATCGTCGTATAGACATCCCTGCAACTTAAATGAAAAATATTACTAATCTAGATTGAACAATTTCAAAATTATATTTTTTTCTGTAATTTGAATGAACATCAGCTCCTTATTAATTTTAAAATACAATTATTTCTATTCCCTCCTTTTTTCACTAGAGTATGAAAATAATATAATATTTATATATTATTCCCTTAACACACAACTTGTGTGTTATTAACTAATAATAAAGTTTCGTTTTTAAAATGTCAACACAATTTGTGTTATAAATCTAATTATTCCATCACTTCGTGTTACGTTTTCAGAAAATATAAGATTGAGGTGCTGGTATGAAAGGGTTTGGTATGCGTTTAGAAAATCTAAGAGATAAGCATGGTTACTCCAAAGTTGAAATTAGTTATAAACTTGGGTTTTCTCAGAATGTATATGGCTCGTACGAAAGAGAAACGAGAAGACCTACATTTGAAACAATGATCAAACTGGCAGATATATATGGAGTTTCTTTAGATTATTTAATTCGGGGAGATGAATACCACCCTAGCGATAAAGAAACGTTGAAGAAGCTGCTTGCAGAAGTAACTAAGGAAAAAGAGACGGAGTATCAGTCTGAAGAGCCGATGATATCTGAAGATTTGATTCAAATGATGAAAGCTATGAAAGAGCTTAAACCAAATGCTCGAAAGAACTTGATAGAATTTCTGAAATCACTATAATCTCTCATTCTCTTTATATGTTATATAAATTACTTATAATTAACCGATAAATAAAATGTTGCTATTAAATAACTAATTATTTCACTATCATACGCCATCTGTTTATTTAAAACCATCATTATAAAATGAAACGTCCTCCTGATAAACAATAAAAATCCGGATCATCATTCCAATTCTGATAAAAGAATTGCTTTATGATAATCCGGATTTTTTATACACACGAACATGAATCAAATATGCTTTATGAAGGACAACCGATTAATAACGAATCGGTCCATTTGGTCCAAGCGGAATGCCAATCCACATCCAAACAACAAGCATAATTGTCCAGCCTATTAAGAAGAAGATAGAGTATGGAATCATGGTAGATACTAGTGTTCCAATCCCCATTTTCTTATCATACTTCTGGGCAAAAGCGATGATAACCGCAAAGTAAGTCATTAACGGTGATATAATATTAGTCGCCGAGTCAGCGATACGATACGCCATCTGTGTGAATTCCGGTGCATAGCCAAGCTGCATCATAATCGGAACAAATACAGGAGCCATCATCGCCCACTTCGCAGAGGCGCTGCCAATAAAGATATTAATAATAGCTGCAATCAGAATAAATAAAAGTATTAAACCAATACCGCTAAAATTGACACTGTCTAAGAATTCAGCTCCATAAACACCGATAACGAGACCCATATTGGTTTCATTAAAGTAAGCAACAAATTGACCGGCTGTAAAAGCAAGTACAATAAACATGCCCATCGATGCCATCGTATCACTCATTTGCGCGGCGACATCTTTATCACTCTTAATTTCTTTGGTCACTAACCCGTAGACAAGTCCTGGTATTAAGAATAACAATGCGATTATCGGAACGAGAGAATCCATAAATGGAGACATAATAATTCCATCCATTCCTGATTCTTCTCCACGCAACGGCGCGTTCTGTGGTATAACCAGCAATGCTGCTAAAATAATAGAAACAACAAACGAAACACCTGTCCAGATAAGTCCTTTTTTCTCTGTTGCTGTAATACCTTTTATATCTTCGTTTGCTTCTCCTTTGTAAGCTCCTAAACGTGGTTCTACAATTTTTTCCGTTACCCAGGCACCAACAAATGTAAGTAAAAATACAGAAACAGCAATAAACAGCCAGTTCATGGCAATATTCATTTGATCTGCATATGCCGGATCAATAATGGAAGCTCCGGCAATCGTTAATTCACCAAGCATTACATCGGTTCCGGATATGAATAAGTTCGCACTAAACCCGCCGGATACGCCGGCAAATGCTGCAGCAAGACCTGCTAACGGATGACGGCCGAGTGCCGCAAAAATCAATGCGCCCAATGGGGGCAATACAACATATCCTGCATCGGATGCTACACTGGACATGACACCGGCAAAAACAATACCAAGCGTGATAAAACGGTTCGGAATGGATAAAACAAAACCTCGTAATAATGCACTAATCAGTCCTGTCCGTTCTGCCACGCCGATACCAAGCATCGTCACCAGTACAACGCCCAGCGGCGCGAATCCAATAAAGTTATCGGTCATACTCCCGAAAATATATTCAATCCCTTCTGCATTCAGAAGATTATTAATTTCTACCGTTTCTCCTGGATCGCCCGGATTTTCTACACTTATATTGAATGGCTGCAATGCCGCAGATAAGATGATAACCAGCAATGCCAGAATCGCAAATAGAGTTGCTGGATGCGGCAGTTTATTCCCTACTACTTCTACCATGTTTAAAAATCGTTGAAATACATTTGTCTTCTCTTTCTCCATACTGTCACTCCTTTTTTATAACAATAATATTCTGATAATGAAGTGGCTAGAAATCAATTTTATTATACATAGTTTCATTGACAATGAATACCCTTTCTTTACAAATAATAAAAGTAACACTAGAGGGAATTTTTCAAACACTGTCATTTCAACGCTTCGTAAATAATGTTCATTTTGTATGCGGTTTCATTTTTTTGAAATCAAAACAAAAAGTAGATTAGAAAAATAAACCGGCAATGGTGCTCCCTGAAGGCTGCTTCAAGGGAGCATTGGTTATTGAAAATAAGGGTTGCCTTGCATGCCCTTCCATAAATCGCTGCGTTCCATTTCATATGCAAGCTGTAAGAGACGATGTTCTTTTCCTTTATTCGCCATTATTTGAACGCCAATCGGTAACCCGTCATCCGTTATATACAGGGGAAGGGAGATTGCCGGCTGTCCTGTTAAATTAGCAAGCTGTGAAAATGGTGTATACGTTAAACTTGGTAAAAACATCTCGTAAATAATGGATTGCTTGTCCTTTTCCGCAGCCATCCTTGTTTTAAATTCATTTGCCTGCTGCGCTGTCATCGTCAGTTCCCCAACTTTTGGAGCGTGAAAAGCTGTTGCTGGAGTAATATAGAAATTATATGTTTGATGAAAAATAGACATGATTTCTGCTGCCCAGTCCCATGATGCCAGACTATCTGTATAATCTGCAGCCGACAAAGACTTTCCTGCTTGATGCAATAGCCAGGATTCTATTTCCATATCTTCGGCTGTCAAAGGAATGTCCATTGCTTTTTCCAATCCACGCACAACAGCATTCATTTCACCACTGTTCATCACGTAGTAATCCCGCATTAATTGAACGCCATCAATGGGCGGCTGCTTTTCCTCGACCATGTGTCCGCTTTGTTCCAGATAACGTACCAATTGCAGTACTGCTTTTTTAGCATCCGCGGCCACCTCAGTCCCTACCGGAGACGCTGTGCTGAAAGCAATCCGCATCCGCTTAGGCAACGTTTCAGACAAGCTGTTTTGATACCCTTTTTCAAATAAAGGGGTTTGAAAAGCAGCATGAGATTCTATTACTTGTAATTGATCCAGCATCGCCGCACAATCCCTGACTGATTTTGTTAAAGCAAAATGGATAGACGCTCCTTGCCACTGTCTGCCCTCTCCCGGACCAACCGAAGTTCTGCCGCGTGTCGGCTTCAACCCGACCAGCCCGCTGAAAGACGCAGGGATTCGGATAGACCCGCCGCCATCACTTGCCCCGGCTACAGGTATAACACCAGAGGCAATAGCTGCTGCAGCACCTCCGCTTGAGCCACCCGGAGAATATGCCGTATTCCATGGATTTCGAGTTGGTCCATACAACTTTGGTTCCGTAATATTTTTCAGGCCGAACTCCGGATTGTTGGTATGTCCCATAAATAGAAATCCCGCTTCTCGAAACTTTTTCACAAAATAAGAATCATGCTTTTGCACTTGTGTTTGTAAAAGTTTCGAGCCTGAAGTCAACTTTTCCCCTTCAATAGCCTGAGAAATATTTTTCATTAACATCGGTACACCTGAAAAAGCTGCTCCCTGAACCGGAAAATGATTTGCTTCTTTTTTTACTGCTTGTTCCCGGTGATGTGTTGTAATATTTAACGCAGGATTCACCGCATGCAGCCGTTTAAAAGCAATTTCGACTAATTCGGATGGATGGATGTCTTTTTGCCGGATAAGTTCTGCCAATCCGGTTGCATCATAGTTCTTATATTCATGAAACTGCATTTTTGCACTCCCTCTCCTATGTATCCCTTTCCTGCATCATGGAACCAGTTGATGACGAGCTGGAATACAACGGCGTTTACATTTATTTGGTTACAGATTATCATTACGAGCAGGGAAAATCCATTAAAAAAAAGCTTTTCTTTTCAAGTTAGCTGAAGCCGTCCCCATGGAAAGCGGAGTGGTTGGCCGGAGCGGAGCTATACAGCCTATCCTTTAAAAAAATAGAAGGACGATTTAACCAAAAGCTAGCTTGATAATAGCAATCATATTCATCCTGGAACAGCAAGGTTTATACGCTTATTCTCAGGTATGAAAGTTGAGTAATAATAAAATAGGTCTTTTACTAAACTTGATATTATTCTTTAATATGTTAGTATAAACTTTATCATTTCTTGTCGACCGGTTCTCCGCAAAATATGACCCATGCATCAGACAGTATCTTTCATGATTCGCTGTCTAATCCGTACAAAACAAGCGATTATCCTGCTTTGGTTCTAAGATGTGCCATGTTCCTGCTCTTGAATAACTCCCTTACATTGGAAAAACGCGCCATTCGTTTTTCTTTTTACTTTTGCTTTGCGTGGAATAAAAGGCCTCATCAGCCTTTCAAACATGTTTGTAAAGTGATAAATAGGGAAACATTTTAAATATATGACCAAATTTTTTATCAAGCACTTTATAAATCGTTTTCAAAACAACAAAGAAGGGTTCAACATAGATAAGGAGATGAAAAAATGAATAAACGTTTAATTGACTGGCCAACTTTTATATTGGCGTTAGTACTTTTACTCAGTGTCGTTATTCCATTAATTCTGTTTCCGGAAGCAGGTGCGTCTGTTATTAATCAGGCGAATGAATTTGTTACAGGAAATTTCGGAATTTTATACTTATTATTGGGGCTTGGTGTCCTCATATTTTTACTATATGTGTCTTTCAGTAAAAATGGAAATATAAAACTTGGGGAGAGAAATACAAAAAAAGAATTTGGAACATTTTCATGGGCGGCTATGCTTTTCTCCGCAGGCATCGGCTCTAGTATACTATACTGGGGGATGATTGAATGGGCGTATTATTATGAGGGACCGCCATTTGGAATCACTCCTGAATCGGAAGAAGCCATCAACTGGGCTGCGAGTTATGGAATGTTTCACTGGGGACCAGTAGCATGGGCTTTATATACATTACCCGCATTGCCAATTGCCTACTTTTATTATGTTCGAAAAAAACCCGTCCTCAAAATTAGTGAAGCCTCCAGACCGGTAATTGGAAAATATGCTGACGGGCCGCTTGGTACGATTATTGATGTATTATTTATTTTCGGTTTACTCGGCGGAGCAGGAACCACCTTGGCATTAGGAACACCAATGATTGCGGAAGGGATTAATCATATCACCGGAATTCCTGTATCTCTGGTAATGCAGGCTGTTATTATGCTGATTTGTACAGCCATCTTTGCAGTAAGTTCTTACTCCGGTATTCAAAAAGGGATTAAAGTACTGAGTGATTTAAATATATGGCTTGTACTATTTATCTTAGGGTTTGTGTTTATTTTTGGCCCAACTTTATTTATCAGCGAAATGACCTTTACAAGTATCGGTCGGATTGTTAACAATATTTTCTCGATGGCGACCTGGCTCGAACCGCTTGCGTCTATTCCCGGACATGAAGAAACGGGCTTCCCGGAATCCTGGACCGTTTTCTACTGGGCATGGTGGGTTGTTTACGCGCCGTTCGTAGGGCTGTTTGTAGCGAGAATTTCACGCGGAAGAACAATCAAAGAAATGGTGCTTGGAACATTGATTTACGGGACACTCGGTTGTGTACTATTCTTTGGAATTTTAGGGAACTATGGTCTTTATCTGCAACTTTCCGGCGGCTTCGATGTAATCGGCTTTATGAATGAGTACGGAGCTCCGGCTGCGATTATTGCTATTTTGGATCAGCTGCCGATTTCATGGTTCGTTATTCCAGTCTTTACGATACTCGCTATTATCTTCCTGGCGACTACTTTTGATTCGGCTTCCTATATTCTGGCAGCCGTTGCTCAAAAAAGACTTGTTGGCGGCGAACCAATGCGTTGGCATCGTATTTTCTGGGCGTTTGTGTTAATGATTTTACCAATGGCGTTAATGTTTATCGGCGGGTTGGAAACATTACAGACCGCCAGTATTGTTGCCGGCTTCCCGGTTATCTTTATCATGATTCTGCTGGCATGGTCGTTTATGCGGGCTTCCACAGAAGATTTGAACAAACAGCGGGATGCCAGAAAACCAAAATCTATCACCATTGAACATTCAGATACAGATAAATAAAATGTCTTCCAAAAGAATATGCTAACGTTTAAAAGCAAAAAAATGCACTTGTCATTTGGGTTATTCGTAAGCGGGAAATAATATGACGCCATGACAAATAGCCCTGAAAGGAGTAAACTTTTTGTAAAGAAGCTCCATTAGGGCTATTATGCTCGTTTTATATGTTTTGAAAGTGGCTTCACCTTGGCTTGGATATAAGGACTCCATGGAAAATAGTTTTCCCATTGTTCCGAGTCTTGAAAAATATTAAGCTGGGGAAGTTCCTTAAATAAAACGGTTAAGTATTCAAACGGATCAATTCCATTTTCTTTAGCTGTTTGGATAACACTGTATCCAATGGTATTCGCATGAGCTCCAGCTACGCTGGTTGAAAAATACCAGTTTTTACGTCCGACGGTGACAGGCCGAATGGAACGTTCTGCGAGATTATTACTAATGAAAAGGCGTCCGTCTGTTAAAAAGCGTTGAAGGGAATCCCTTAACTTTTGTGTATAATCCACAGCTTTTTGTAAAGGACCTTTCATTGTAACGAGAGCGTCCAGCCATCCCCAAAACTCCTTCAGTAACGGCTTGCTTTCCAGCTGGCGTTGCTGCAGGCGTTCCTCTGGAGATAAATCTTTCCATTGCCTTTCCAGCTTGAAAAGCTGGTCACAGTAATGGACGCCGACGGCGCCTTGTCCATTTGAATCATTGGTCTCTAAAAACTTTCTCCGAACATGCGCCCAGCACGTTTGAAGTTGCACATCTTCTAATTTTTGATAGACGGAATATCCATCACAATGAAGAAGTCCTTGAAATCCTTTGAGAAAGGTTTCTGCTACTTCAAACCGGCGTGTCTCGGAAGAATGGTAGAGAATAATGGGATGTTTGGCAGCTTCCGCTGTTCGAAATAACCATATCCTCGCATCGGCTGTAGCTGACTTTTCGTCTGCCCGGCGTAAAATTTGATAGGTCGTTTCATCAGCGGAGAGCACAGGTTCTAGAAGTAATTTTTCTCTCATTTGTTGGTACAATGGCTCCAGCCATTCTTCGGAACTTCGAATCGCCCAGTTTGCCAACGTTCTCCGGGAAACCTTCAACCCATATCTTGCCCATTCTTTTTCCTGACGATGATAAGGAATACTCATCTCCAGCTTTTGATAGAGATTATAGGCTAACACGCTCGGTCCAGCTAAACTTTTAGCTAAGGCTGGTTCCGGTGCTTTTTGTCGGAGAATGTGATTCTGACCGGTTTTCTTACAGGCTAAGCATTCATAAGCATGTTCATAATGTACATGTTTTACTAAATGAGCTGGGATAAACTCTAACTCCGTTCGAGCTTCTCGCTTCCCAAGATGTTTTAATGGGCTGGCACAGCACGAACAGACCTGGCTATCGGACGGAAGAGTGTGTTCTTCTACCACGATAGGCAAGTCTCTTGTGATATCGGCCCGCTGCCCTTGATATTTTTTTCGCTGATAAGAGATGGTCTCTATTTCAACGGCTTTGTCTGCAGGTTGCTCTGCCTCGCTAAAAGGGGGATTATTGTCTTCTTCGAAGAAGGAGAGTTGACCTTGAGAATTCTTTTCGGATGATGTTCCAAATAGTCGACGATTCATATTGGTCAGCTGGTTAATCAGCTGTTCAATTTGTTTTGCTTGTTTTTCATTTTGAATTGTCAAATGTTCGATTTGTTTCATCAGCTTCTTTTCCAATTCTGTCAACGTATTCACCCCCTGTGTCCAAATAATTTCTTTTATCGTACCACACTTTATCAAAAAGGGAAGAAAAAATTTAAAAAACAATTTCTCTCCCCCATGATTAAGTGAGGACACCTAATTTGGCAGGTTGAATTTTTTGTTTTTGATAGATGGAAAAGCCGTCAAACAGCCACTCGATTTGTTTTGGTGTCAGTTTTTCAACGTCGGTTTGCGAACGCGGCCAAGTTAACTTTCCCTGATCGTATCGCTTATAAAGCAAATAAAAACCTTCTCCATCAAACCAGAGAGCTTTAAATCGATCCGTTCTTCTCCCGCAGAATAAGAAAACAGATTCATCTAAAATATCTAATTGAAATTGACTGGTGATTACGGAAGCCAGACCATCAATGCCTTTGCGAAGATCTGTATAGCCACAGACTAAATAACAATTTTTCATCTGGGAGAAGTCAACGAGCATGACGGCACACCTCCTTTATCAAGGCTACTGCCAAAGATTCCTGACAACCTTCAAAGATTGTTAGCTGTAGAGAATGACAAGAAACTTCCGCTACTGGATTTACAGGCGTAGAGGAAGATGGTGCTGGGATCGTTACGGGAACAATCGGGTTTTCCTTCATGAAAAAACTACCTCCTGTTACTTGTTAAATCCAAGTATAGAGGTAGTTCCGTTATAATAGAATGCGGTCTATTATTTCCCGCTTACGGTTATTCCCATTTCACAAGTGCATTTTTCTATCCATGTTAATTACCAACAGTTATTTCATTTCTTCAACAGCTTGCTCCGCCCCTGTTTTGGGACTTTTCCAAACCATTGCCACAGCAATTCCTGCCATGAGTACCATTGCTGCAAAATAGTACGGATAATTTAAATTTATATCAAATAAAATCCCGCCGATGATTGGTCCAAAAACATTTCCGATACTGGTAAACATTGAGTTCATTCCACCTACAAAACCTTGTTCATTTCCTGCTGCTTTCGATAAATAAGAAGTAACAGCAGGCCGGATTAAATCGAAACCAATAAAAACAACAATCGTTACGAATAAAATCATCGCATAACTTTCCACAACCGTCATCGCCATAACAAGCATGGCAGAGAAAATCAGGCAATAACGAATCAAACGAATTTCTCCCCATTTGTCTGCCAATTTGCCGAACAAGGCAATTTGCGCAATCGTACCAACAATCGCTCCGCCGGTGATAATAATTGCAATATCCTTTGGTGCGAATCCAAATTTATGATCCACAAATAAAGAAAATAATGATTCAAAGGAAGATAAACCAAATGCGGTAATAAATATAACAATAAACGCGATAAAGTATACAGGAACAAAGATTCTTCCTAAGCCGGGTTTTGGAGCTTCTGCATCTCCTTGTTCCTCATAGTTTCTTTCTGGTTCACGCAGTGTTATTGTCGATAAGATAGCTGTAAATAGCGCCAAACCTGCCGCTGCAAAAAACGGGATTCTCGGTCCCACTTCTGCCAGTAATCCACCAACACCCGGACCGATAATAAATCCGGTGTTAATCGCTGCAGACATATAACCTAATGCTTTCGGTCTGGTCTCAAGTGTTGTTATATCAGCAATAAATGCAGTTACTGCAGGCATAATAAAAGCAGCACTTACTCCACCTAAAATTCGTGAGATAAATAAAATTTCTACGGTCTTTCCGATACCAAATAGAAACTCACTAAAACTAAAAATCAAAAGTCCGGTGACAATCATGCGTTTACGTCCAAACGCATCAACCCATCTGCCGGAAAGTGGTGAAACAATAAGCTGCGCAACGGCAAAAGCTGCTACCAAATAACCTACAACAGATCCAGACAAATTCAACTCATTCATAATCGTAGGTAAAACTGGAATAACTAATCCAATACCTAAAAATGCAATAAACAAATTCATCAGTAAGATAGACAGCGTCATATTTTGTTTTTTCATACTTCATTTCTCCTTAACTAAAATTTCATTTAAAACCTCCCTTAGGAATCTGATACATCATATCATATCTTTCTTATTTCAGATATATTTTTGCTTAAAATTTTTTGCCTTTTTTTCCGACAAATTTTGGCATATTTCTGCAACATGCATGCTAGATGTATACACCCTTACAAAGCCGTTTACAGCACCAATATTTTCGCTTTTTTTCACGCATAAAAAAAGATTACACTGGATAACCATGCAATCTTTTTTATATCAAAAAAGCAGCTATTTTCTCAAACATTCTTTACACTTCTTCTTCATCCAATACTTCCCATTTATCTCGAAACGCTTGGATAGCCTGAAACAACTCGTTCTCTCCTTTCATTTCAAAATGTTCCTCATGTCCGTTCATATCAATATGTCCATCTTTATCGACTGTCATTGTATAATTTTCCTTAGAACCTTGGAATAACAGCAAATATCCAGCATTTACAAATTCATCGGTTTCTTTGAGTTTCAGTGATTGACCAGCTTTTAAAATCTTATCAATTTCCTCTTTTTCCGTTAATGAAATCGATTTGGGTTTCCCGGACGGCTTTACTTCATATATTGTTATTTCTTCAATTTCGTTTGTTTCATTCATATTGGCAGGTAATTCATCTGCAAACAGCTTGGTATCCCCCTCTAACTTCCCAACAAGGAAAAACACTCCTGCTGCGATGATGAATGTAATGATAAGTATCTTTTTCATACAGACTTGCTCCTTTTCTTGCTGTAAATTCATTGTCTTTTTTATTATTGATATAATGAAGTATTTTGTCCACTAGAAAAGTGTATGAATTTATTCTATCTATAGATAAAGCACATTTTCAATGATCAACACGTATACGTACAAAAGAACAGGAGCAACGCGCTGCTCCTGTTCTTTGTTACTTTTCGATGATTTGGTTATTTTTCATTTCATATACATGGTCTGCCACATTTTCGATAAAAGCAGCATCGTGGGAAACAAAAATAATCGTACCTGGATACCCTTTAAAAAAGGATTCTAATGCTTTCGTTGTCTGGATATCCAAAAAGTTCGTCGGTTCATCTAGTAACAAGATGTGATAGGAACCAAGAAATAATCTGCACAGTTGCAATCGGATAGCCTCACCACCGCTTAAATAACGCAGTTTTTTATAAATATCATTTCCCCTGAAATACATAGAATGGAGCACACTGCGTAAAAAGCCTTCCTCATAATCCGTTGTTTTTCTTAAGCTGGCCAATACAGTTTCATCTGACTTTTCCTGATAAGCAAGCTGCTCAAAGAAACCAAATTCCACTTTTGGTGAAATCTCTAATCCTTCCTTCCGCTTGTAAATCGCCTGAAGTAAGGTACTTTTTCCAGAACCATTGGCTCCTGTAATTGCGATTTTTTTACCTAAAGGAAACTGAAAACGGGCAGCTTCTAAAAGCAGCTTCTCACCAGCCTTTAACGTCAGCTGATTCCCCATTACAGGAAAGGAATGATGCAACTCTAGTGCCTTGGACCGGTGAAATTGAATAGGACGTTCATGCTGAACAGCATCTACTTTTTCTAACTGCTCCATCCGTCTTTCTATTGCTTTGGCACTTTTTTGCATCCCTTTTTGCGAAACATCTTTAGGCTTTGTAGCGAGCCGCCGATCTGCGCCTTCTTTTTTTCGCGCATTTGCTTTCGCACCTTTTGTCATTTTCGCTGCCTTTTGCATTTTATCCTGTGCTGCAGCTTCTAAACGGGATTTTTCCTTCAGATATTGCTCATGTGCTTCCTGCTGTTGACTTTCTTCCAATGCTTTCTGTTCTTCATAATCCGTATAGTTACCAGAATAAATGTGGATTTCCCCATCACGAATTTCCCAAATCGTTGTGACAAGTTGATCTAAAAGTTTGCGATCATGGCTGATCAAAATTAGTGTTCCATAATAATTTTCCAATTCTCTCCGTAAATAACGGATTCCCTGTTGATCAAGATGCGTGGTTGGTTCATCAATCAATAATGCTTCCTGATAATTCGCCAAGAGCTGCGCGATTTTTATTTTGGTCTGCTCGCCGCCGCTTATTCCCTCTTCCAAATCGGGGACTTGCAGTTTGCCTAAAACCTTTGGATCGACTTCCGCATCCTCAGGCACTTCCATTTGTTTTAAATAGGCAAAGCTCGCATGACGGTGAATCTCCCCTTTTGACGGTTCTAATTCCCCTGCAAGCAAACGGATCAGGCTTGTTTTTCCTGACCCATTCGGTCCAACGATACCAATCCGATCCATAAAATGAACAGCTAACCGGTGAATGGAAAAAATATCTTTATCTAAATACGTTAAGTCGACATCTTTTATTTCAAATTGAATGTTTTGCATTTTTGCTACCTCCGAGAATTTTTATTTTCTCGTACCGATAGCCTGTCATTGTATCGATACGAGCTTGTGTGTTCTTCTAACAAGCCCGTATCAATCAAAAGAACAATAGCATCTGCATAGGAATCTCTCCTTATTTTTATTATTAGAACGAATGCCCTGCTTTTCCACACAAAGAAATAGAAAACTTTTCTTTATATCTGTATTTCATCATTAAAAAAGAACAGCAAATCGTCTGCTGTCCTTTTACATACTTCTTTCAGGAAAAAGATATACCTCATGTATACCTTCATTATAATAACTAAAAAAAGACAGACGACTCCTATTTCTCTGCGAGTGCCAAAGCACAGGCAGAGCTTGAACATGTTATCCAATTAGTTGTTCAAGTCTAGGAATCGAATTCTCATCTTAGCACAATTTCCTTTCCATTCTATATTTAACTTTATTATAAGGGGTTTATCTGTTTACGTCAATCTAACTTTTGGAGTTGTATATTCATATTACAGAATATTTATAAATGGAAAATTCAATTACTGGCAGATGAAGATGAATAGGAAGAATTATATGAGAGTATCAATAGTCTAATCGCAGCAGTTAAGGAAAAAAATTCAATAAGTACCAGACTTGTTCTCGCTACTTTCAAATCAATTTTAGGGGAATTTATTCTTTGTAGTTTAAATTTAAATCATAGTTAGGAGTTTATTTTGTAAACTGGGTTTTATTCCAACAGAATGAGAGGTAACTAGCAAAAAGGAATAATGTTCCTAAACAGGTTTTTAATATAAAAGATTAACAAGTTAACATTTCCAATGCGCCAAAAAGAAGGTAATTTGTACTTAAAATCAACTTTCTTTTTTTGATTAATTATTGCTAAAAAATTCTTAGTCCCTATATCATAAATTCCTTTTCTATTTACATTATTTTATATCTGAAACAGATACATTCTAAGTTAGTTTGATTTAGATATTAGGGGACTTTTAATTTTTATATTTTATGCACCCTTGGTCCGCTACGTGACAAAAAAGAAAAATTAATTAATACCTGTCCTTTTTATTAATATTCCTTAAAATGATTCCACTTTTCGGGATACTTGGAATCTTCACCATACTAAAGCTTAAGTTTTGATTGTCAGGAACTTCATAAGATATTTTATTTAAGTATTGAAGACTTATTTTCATGATTTCCATTGTAGCCTGTTCACCAGCACATCGGTGTCCTAAGAAATAATCTCCGCCGCCTTGAGGGATGAATTCAAATGGACTGCCCGACCAATCAGCAAATCGATTTGGATCGAATACACTCGGATTATCCCAAATGGCAGGGTGTGAATTTGATGATAGTCTAATAATTGGACATACCAAATGGGGATTTTTATACTAAATATAATAATCTCTAGGAGTGTCTAAAATGGCAAAAAGATATGATAAAGAATTTAAAGTATATGCAGTAAAATTAGTAGTGGAAGATGGAAGGAAAGCAGCCGAAGTGGCAAGAGAATTAGACTTAGTTCCCCAGACGCTGCAAAAATGGGTAGCTAGGTACAAAGAGGACCAAGAGAATAGCTTTGTAGGAAGCGGTAATCGCAGTCCCAAAGATCAAGCTGGGTATGAAAAAGATAAACGGATTCGTGATTTGGAAGAGGAGGTAGCTATTTTAAAAAAGGCTATGGGCATCTTCGCAAAAAAACAGAAGTAATCTATGGATTTATTCAAGAACACCACCACGAATTTCGTGTAGAGAAGATGTGCCAAGTATTAGGTGTTTCCAAGAGTGGCTATTATGAGTGGAAAGATCGCCCTGTCAGCGATCAATCTAAACGTAAACAAAAGCTAACAGCTCAAATCAAACGCATATTTATCGCATCAAAAAAAGATATGGCAGTCCTAAAATCACGCAGGTTTTACGCAATGAAGGGGTACCTGTTTCTCAAAAAACAGTGTCTCGTATCATGAAGGAAAATGGTTTACGTTCGAAAACAGTGAAGAAATATAAGGCGACAACGAACTCCAAACATTCGCATCCTGTCTATCCGAATTTACTAAACCAAAATTTCCAGGCAGATAAACCAGGACAAGTATGGGTAAGCGATATCACGTACATTTGGACCAGAGAGGGATGGTTGTACTTAGCGACCATCATGGATTTGTTTTCCAGAAGGATTATTGGTTGGGCAATGAGTCATCGAATGACCAAAGAATTAACACTCACAGCTTTAAGACGAGCAATTAATCAGCAAACGCCGCAAAAAGGATTAATTCACCATTCCGATAGAGGCAGCCAATACGCGGCTAAAGAGTATCAAGCACTTTTAAGAAAACATCATATCACCACAAGTATGAGTCGGAAAGGCAACTGTTATAATAATGCATGTATCGAGTCGTTTCATAGCGTGATCAAGAAGGAATTAATCTTTCATGAAGATTATCAAAGCCGAGAAGAAGCAAAGCGTAGTATCTTTTCTTATATCATGACATTTTATAATTCCAAGCGAATTCACTCAACCATTGGATATATGTCACCAATGGCGTATGAAAAAATGTATCTACGTAAAATAGCTTCATAGAAAAGCGTAATTAGCCTCTGTGTTAAAGGAAGGGACGGACTTCCCCTTCCTTTAACACAGAGGGAAGCAAGCGGAGTGCGGTAGGAATTTGAATAAATTCACCATTTCTATTGTCCAATTTCTTGACATAGATCCAGATTCGTACCATATAAATCCAATAAAGTTAATGTCCCCTCTTTAAAAAGAAAATTATTTCATGTAAAATCTTTTTTCACCAAAGCAACAACAGCTGGGAAAAATGGATAAAAACGACGCACCTCTTGGACAAACATCTCTGAATAGATGTCATCTTCTTTTTTGAGTTTCTCCCTTTCGTTAGGGTTCTGGTAGAGTGAAAGGAATGTAAAGTTTATATAAATGGCAATGGCAACAATCGGTCTCAATAAATTGATAACTTCCACAGCAACTGTTTCTGGATTAAGAAGGTTTCCTTCCATATCGCGGTGCCAAGAAAGACGATAAAGTATCGTATGTTTAGGGATTTCTAACTCCCCTTCCCGTACTTTATCTATTCGTTTTTTCATTTATTGTTCTATTTTGTTTCTGGAATATCGTCCTTTCCAATGAGGAGGACCTATATCAGCTGGGGATTCAAACATTTCTGCTAGATCATTTGTAAATGGTATTACTTCATTTTCTCCTAGAGGAATACCTACCCAGTGACAAGCAGTCCTGCACAAAATTGTTTTTACTTCTTGATAAAGCATAATTTCTTCTTTTTTTCCCATTTAATTAAAGCTTTTTCCCATTGTTTGCTGCAGATATCAGCAAGGGAGCTGAGTTGTTCATGCGTCATCATTGACATAAATAACTTTTTACGGTGGTGATGAGGGTGATTGTCTAAACCTTGAACAGCTCCTTTTCCAAATAACGTTTCTTGAATTCGATTAGGTGCTGCACCTGCTCTCTTAAATTTATCTGTATCATAGAAAATTTCTGCGGCTGCTTTTCCACCCATACAAATAGCTTTTTTCCCGAACAGACGTGTCTCGTATACATTCGAATGAAATGTATGACGCCGGTTTAGAATATACATATATCCTTCTCTTAATAGGCTCAGAGTATAATCAAGACTTTATTCCTTTGGCATCCGTTTTGAGTTTGTCACAAGTAAAACTCCACCCCCTTTATTAAATACTATTTCTATTTTTTCGTAACCTGCTCTTTTCTATTCTCGAAAATAAGCCCGATTCACCATTTGATTTCATCTCATTTGAATATAGAAGATACATTTCTAAAGCTAATCAGGCCTATGGTATTGATTACATATCTATTCATTGAAGAAAAAAGGCCCCTCTTACATTCAGAGGATCCCTTTTATTTCTTATGATATCGTTCTATCCCAAAAACGATGAGTTGCAATCGCATCAATGAATTGTTTTGAAAAATCATCTGGTTGCTGCTTATTTATAACAACACCTGTTTTGCTTGGTAATTGTTTATCTTTAAACCATTGTTCGCCTTCGTTCGAGACAGCAATTGGTTTAAAATGATCAAATGCTTCCTGTATAAACATTTTAGCCTTTTTCTCAAACATTTTATCTGCTTTCGATCCACCAGCAATGTATACCGCATCAAAAGCAACCGATGAATCGGTAAGAAACGTATGCTTAGCTTTCAGTTTGCTGTTGTCATCTGCTACTATAGATCCTAGCTTGTCACTTAATATCGCAGCTTGAACTCCGGATGCTTGCAAATTCTCGATAACTTTTTTTACTTCAACGCCATTAAATCCATCTGAAATAATGACAGCTGTTTTACGGGTTTTAGCTAATTTTGGCGTGTTCTCCTGACTTAATGCAGGGGATGCTTTTGTAATCTTGCTTTGAATATTTGCAGGCGGTACGCTTACATCAAGTTTTTGTGCAATTGCAGCTGCTAGCCCGTGGTCAACGTTACCAAACATGTCGACAATCTTTTGTTGCACTGGCTTATACTGTACTTTCCCAACTTCAAAACAAAAACCATCAATAATATGCTGTTTTTCCGCATTACTCATGCTATTCCAAAATAATTTTGCTTGACTGAAATGGTCTTCAAAACTTTTACTTCGGGATTGAATTTTTCTTCCCTCAACTTTTTCCTGATAATGAGCAAAGCCGCCATTCTTTTCATCTACCGTATGCGGTGAATTACCTGCTAAAGCATTATTTCGATAAGAGACTTGTCCCTTATTAATGGTTTGTCGATGAAACCCATCACGCTGATTATTATGAAACGGACAAACGGGGCGATTAATCGGTATCTCATGAAAGTTTGGACCGCCAAGACGGAGCAGCTGTGTATCCGTATAGGAAAATAAGCGTGTTTGCAGCAATGGGTCGTTGGTAAAGTCGATTCCAGGTACTACATTTCCTACGTGAAAAGCAACTTGTTCGTTCTCTGCAAAAACATTATCTACATTTCGATTTAAAGTCATTTTTCCAATAATACGGACAGGAACATCCTCTTCTGGCCACAATTTCGTTGAATCAAGAATATCAAAATCAAATTTAAACTCATCTTTTTCTTCTAAAATTTGAACACCGAGCTCGAATTCAGCATAGTTACCCATATTAATCGAATCCCAGAGATCACGACGATTAAAATCAGGATCTTTCCCGCCTAGTTTTTCCGCTTCATCCCATGCAAGAGAATGTGTCCCTAATACCGGTTTCCAATGAAACTTCACAAAATGCACTTTCCCTTCATCGTTCACAAAGCGAAATGTATGAACACCAAACCCTTCCATCATGCGAAAGCTGCGAGGAATCGCTCGATCGCTCATAAGCCACATAACCATATGCGCACTTTCCTGATTTTGTGAAACCCAATCCCAGAATGTATCGTGCGCACCACTTGCTTGTGGCATTTCATTATGGGGCTCAGGTTTGATGGCATGAACAATATCAGGAAATTTCATGCCGTCTTGAATAAAAAAGATAGGAAAATTATTTGCCACTAAGTCAAAGTTCCCTTCTTCTGTATAGAATTTCGTTGCAAATCCTCTTACGTCTCTTGGTGTATCTTTGGAACCACGTGAACCAACAACAGTAGAAAAACGAGTAAAGACTGGTGTTTTCACATTCGGATTTTGTAGGAATTTTGCCATCGTGTAAGGTTTCATGGATTCATATAACTCAAATTCACCGTGAGCTGAAAAGCCACGTGCGTGAACAACACGTTCTGGGATTCGTTCATGATCGAAGTGGGTCATTTTTTCACGGAAATGGAAATCTTCCATTAAAGTTGGACCTCTTTCTCCGGCTGTTAAAGATAATTCATCCTCCGTTACTTTAACACCTTGGTTCGTGGTCAGCTCTTTATCCTCGCTGTCCGCACTCCGAAAATATTCTAACTGTTCATTTTTACTGTTTGCATTTACCTTTTTATCTTCATTTATCATGTGTAGACAAACTCCCTTCCTAAATGTAGTAACATTTTATTATTTTAGCTAATAATGGATTAAAATGAAGGCTAAAATAATATGAAAACCCCCTCAAAAATGAAAGGGCTTGTTCTTTAGTGTAATGGAGGTTTTTGCGGTTGAACGGTAGTGGGTGCATACCCTTCTTTCATCTGCATCATATCTTGCGGCGTAAGTTGTGGCACCTGATAATATCCATGTTTGTTTTGATACAAAGAAATCTCATAAGCCATTTCAATACAGTTTGGAACAGAATCAGCAAGAACTCTGCGTACAACAGGATTCGTAACTTCTAATGCTGCTCCAGCTTTGGCTGGTACAGTTGACTTAACGGCACTTAACATGCCATTAGAAATCGTTTCATCATTTATTTCTGTTGATGCTTGCATTGGTTTTTTAGGTTGAGAAGCTTTTAACCCATAAGTGAAATGATTATCTTGCTTCATTTTATAACTTTGCGTAGGTTTTGCAGGATCTTGTCCCGTTTTAAAACATTCTAACGTAATATTATATTCATCCTGCATAAACGTTTTTTGACGTTCTAAAATATCGCGAAGTTCCGGGTCTTTTATATGTTCGTTTAGCATTGTATAGGTGTTCATCGTATTAATTGCTCCTGATAACACCTCGTGGACATCAAACATTTCATGGCCACCATGGTTCATTTGTTCGTTTTGCATTTGGTTATTTTCCATAATAACCCTCCTAGTTAATTTTCTTTCAATAATATGGTGACTAAAATAACAGTTAAATATACGTTTTTTTTAAATCATTCTAGAATTTACAAAAAGAAGAATCAGAAACTATGATTTCTCTATAACAAGTGATTATTAAATCACTAAAAACTGGAAATAAATCACAAGAATAAAAAGCTTATGTTATTGCAGAGTAGTATTACGTATTATCAAAGAAAGCGTGACTGAAATGACTATTGGAACAGAAGTAAAGCAAACGATTGCTTAATTAAAGCGTTCACAAGCTAATTTTGAACATACTTGTGAAAAGTGAAGTATTACAGAATAACAAAATAAAGGAAGTACTTACTATTAATTCTGCGCATACATTGCTGGTTATTGCGTGATGTGAACATCATCTTTATTGATATCCCCTCAACAAACGGCGACGTCATAAAGACGAGAATAGCCCTTCATGAGAACGAGTTGGATCTTTTTAATCCATCACATTAGCGAATGAAGAGAATTTCCTATTCGATAGCATTTGAATCAAGGAATGGTAATAAATGCTTTTTTTCTGAGCTTTCGTTATCGGTGGCCTAATCTGTGTAATCGGCCAACTTATGTTTGATGTTTTTAAACTTTCTCCTGCTCATACCCTAACCATCCTAGTTATTAGTGGTGCAATATTAGATGGTATTGGTCTATATGAGCCTTTAATTGATTTTGCTGGTGCAGAAGCCACGGTATCTATAACCAGTTTTGGTAACTCACTTGTTCATGGTGCCATGCAAGAGACTGAAAAACATGGACTTATTGGTGTAGTAACTGGCATTTTTGAAGTGACAAGTGCTGGAATATCCGCTGCGATTATCTTTGGTGTCATTGGAGCTTTGATGGAGCTTTGATATTTAAACCAAAAGGATAGGAGTCGATCATCAATGACTGTAGGAACACAAGTAAAAAGCTGCTACGCTTCTATAAAAAGTATTGAAGGTACATTAGAGTCTTTATATGAAACAACTAGAAATCCATCTTTACAAACTGCAATTGAAGATGCGAATAAGCTTGTTGCCCAAGTTAAAAGTGATATGCATCATCAAGTGATTGAATTAATGAAAGAAGAGCCACAATTTAAATCATAGGAGGATTACTATGCCAGAATGGATTATTGTCATCCTTCGTTCCCTTATTCTGATTTTATTTCTTTTTTCTTTAATCAAATGGTTAGGGACGAAACAATTAGCTCAACTGAATATTTTTGAAACCATTGCAGGTATCGTACTTGGAGGAATTGCTGCAGTTCATACAATGGATCCTGAAACAAACTTTTTTTACGCAATACTTGCTATGTTTATCTGGTTTATCGTACCGTTTGGAATTGAAAAGTTATCGCTGAAAAGTAAACGAACAAGAGATTTTACAGAAGGTAAGGCGACTATATTTATTCAAGATGGTAAAATCATGGAAGAAAACTTAAAAAAAGAAGGTTACTCTACAGATGAATTGTTGGAAAAATTAAGAGATAAAAACATTTTTTTAGCTTCTGATGTTGAATTTGCTGTATTGGAGCCAACTGGCACATTAAATGTACTTCCTTAAAAAGAAAACCGACCTTTAACTGCAAAGGATTTGGGATTAACGGTAGATCCAGGTAAAGAACCTCAAACGGTCATTATGGACGGAAATATAATGCTGGAACCATTGGCCAACGCCTCTTTAAATCCTGATTGGCTGAGAACAGAGTTAGAAAAACAAGATGTAGCTTTGGAGAATGTATTTCTGGGACAAGTAGATGATCAAGGTAAATTGTATTTAGATTTATACGATGACCATCTAGCTGTTGCTGAACCTTCACAGTCTGCACTATTACTAGCTACGATTAAGAAATGTCAAGCAGATTTAGAAATATTTTCCTTAGCTACGGATAATCAGAACTCCAAAGAAATTTATCAAAGATGCAGTAAAAATATGAATCAAGTTCAATCTATTTTAGAACCTTATTTAAAATAAATCATTTCATTACGAGAATATCGCAGTGAACTATTGTCCTTTTCGTCGGAATTAAGCATCGATTCGTACTTATACCAAGCTTTATATTATGATTTTATCCTTTATCACTATTAATTTAACTACTTTAAATTCAATAAAATTTCTAATATTCATATAATTATTGTCAACTTATTGTATCTTTTTTATCCCATTTTGTAATATTTTAAATAGATTCTACTTCCGATTATTCAAAATTTAAGGAATCAAAATGCAAACGTGGGAGGAATATTAATGAATAGTCTGAGGCATTTATCAGATGAACTCTTAAAAGAGTCTTTGATAAATGCAATCAAATTAAAGTTGGAACAAAATATTTGTAGATATTAAAAAATGAAATAAAGAAACGAGCGGAGAGGGGTGAAAAAGCTAAGAATTGAAAAGAGATGAACATGACGAATATTCGTAAAAAGTAATGGCGATAGGCTATTTATAGCTTCATGACCCTGTAATTAACAGTATGCTGAAATCGGAAGTAGAAATCTACTAGTCTTGAGTTTAGGCTGAAGGGGGTAGCCTTCGTACTTCATTGTACGGAACGCTACCCTCTTTTTTTACATAGGAAAGAATAAAATTTTTATCAATGCTTTTCAGCAGCCGGGTAGAAGACAAGCTCGCGCACTTATTAAATATGAACAACGTTTCCTGCAGTTCACCTACAATCTCGGACGGCCGAATTTCCCGAGTTTGGTTTTGACCTTGAAACAATGACTACCTCTTTTCCGGCATTTTTTTGAACACACACTATTAGAATTCCAAAAAATAATTCTAAGACGATGCAGCAGTTTAAAACCAAATTAGATCTGTGATTAAAACCTTGTATAAATGAAGGACATGAGCCCCTTTAGGATTCATGCTCTTCATTTATACTTAAAATTATAATAGCTCGAAATCAATACTATATTCTGTTCCAAAAGCGTTGCTTGGCAATTGCAGAGACAAAATCTTCCTCAAAATCAGGATTATTTGCAGCAAAAACAACACCATCTAAGTTATTATCTTTTGAAGCTTGAATGTATGACTGCCCGGTTGTTGCAACGCCAATCGGTTTATAGTGTTTATAGGTTTCATGTACGAAATTCAAGATATCCTGTTGAAATTTTTCTTGATTCGCAGTGGTTCCACCTACAACATAGATGGAATCATACAAGACTGGATTTGTTGTAACAAATGTCTCTTCAACTTCAATCTTTGTACCGTGTGCCGCTGCAACAGTTCCAAGCTTTCTACTAATAACATCCATGAATACTCCCTGTTGCTGCAAGAAGTTCATTGTTCTTTTTACTTCATCACCATTAAAACCATTACCGATTAATATTCCTACTTTCTGTGTGTATGCATAATGCGGTGTATTAGCTTGGCTAATGGCAGGGGAACTTGCTGTTACTGGAACTTGAGATCCCGTAGGCGGATTTACTCCAATATTTTCAGCAATTGTCGTAGCCATTTCTTTATCTACGTTGACCCACATATCGGCATTCTGCTGTCTTACTGATTCACTTTTTACTTTTCCAAGATGATAGCTAAATGTTTTTACAAGATCTTGCTTTTCGAAAGATGATAAACTGTTCCAGAAAAGTCTAGCTTGTGAAAAATGATCATCGAACGATTCGCTAGGGAGATCCCTCGTAATGTGTCCCTCCACTGCTCCAGGATAATTGGCGTATCCACCTTCCTCAGGAGGCGTCTCTGCTGGTGTATTACCTGCTAATGAGTTGTTATGATAATTTACGGAATCCACATCAATTCGATGTCTCTGGTAGCTATCTCGATAATTGTAATTTCTTTCTACGATTGGTTTGTTAACAGGGATATCTTCTATATTTGAGGAATGTTGTCGATGTAGTTCAGTATCCCTGTAAGCAATTGCTCTACCTTGTAATACAGGATCATTTGTGAAATCGATCCCTGGAACAAGATTGGCAGGGTCAAATACAGATTGCTCTTCTTCTGCAAAGAAATTATCTACCAATCTGTTTAATGTCAGCTTACCGATAATTTCAACAGGTATTTCTTCTTCTGGCCAAAGTTTTGTATCGTCTAAAACATCGAAATCATATTTAAATTCATCTTCTTCCGCTATTAACTGTACACCTAATTCATATTCAGGGTATGCTTCTTTTTTTATCGCTTCTATAATATCATGACGATGGAAGTCTGGATCCACTCCTCCAATTAAATTTGCTTCATCGAGTAACAATGAATGAACACCAAGTTTAGGTTCCCATTTAAATCTGACAAAAGTTGATTTTCCCTGTTCATTTATAAATCGAAATGTATTGATTGGCCAGCCTGCCATCATGCGCCAGCTTCTTGGGCGTCCCCGCATAGACATAAGCCACATGACCATGTGTGCTGATTCCTGGTTATTTGCAACATAGTCCCAAAAACTATCATGAGCGGTTGTAGCCTGTGGAACCTCTGTTCTAGGATCTGGTTTAGCCGCATGTGTCACATCCATAAATTTCATCGCGTCTTCAAGAATAAAGACAGGAAACTGAAGAGAGAGTTGATCATAATTTCCTTCTTGTGTATAAAACTTCACTGCAAACCCGCGTATATCGACTGCTGTATCCTTTGATCCTTTACTGCCGATAAAGTTAGAGAATCGAGTAAATACAGGAGTTTTCCGCCCAGGCGCTCCCAAGAAATGAAGTTTTGTAATATGTTTCATTGATTTATAAACTTCAAAATCCCCATATACCCCGAAGCCTCTGGCATGAACGACTTTTTCCGGTATTCGTTCTCTATTAAAATCGGTCTGTTTTTTATAAAAATGAAAGTCTTGTAATAAATGGGGGCCACGCTTTCCTGCTCTTAAGCTCTGTTGATCATTTGAAATTTTCACTCCGCTCTCTTCTGTCATCTGCTTTCCGGGGCCAGTGTTTTGTTTACGGTATTGTTCTAGTTGTTTATCCTTAGCATCATCGTCAGTTCTCTTTTTGTCTCTATCCTTATCCATTCAATCGCCTCCTATTAGAGGATGTTCAAAAAGTTCAATAAAAATGATGTATCGGGAAAAGGAACTTCTACTAAGATCGCCCGCGTCATTGGGACGGCCGCAGAAACCATCACAAATGTTTTGGATGGGCAAGTAACCGCAGTCCCAAACGGTTTTTGATGAGATGAGTAATCATAGTCCCAAGATGCCAGGGACTTTAGTTGATTTGATCTTTTTTCCCGTATTTTGAACACGCACTATTTTTAAATTTAACCACTCATTTATATAGGTATGTTTTATTTCCTAACTTAGAACACTACATACGATAATGGTTAGGCAAGCTCGCCTCCATTTGACAAATAAGTTGTATGACCACATGATTTAAAATCCCGTTTGCAAGTAGAATTACTAAAACTTTCACTTTCTGCAATAAAAGAAATTTGAACACAGGAGAAGATAATTATAGCTGCAGCTTCAATAAAAGTATTTCATCGCTAATTTTTCTGCTGTTCGTATTGCTAACGCTTGAGCAGTCAGCCTAGGATTCACTCCTCCACCACTATTATGCTCGACACTAGAGTTAGCGATGAAAAGCCGTTTTACTTGATAGGCTTCGCAATTAGCATCTACGACAAAACCCATTCGCATGATATTTGCCATAATTTTCGCTAACTTATTTCTCTTTTTCGCATCTTGCTTGCCGGCGTGTACTGGATAACAGGAACCGGCCCATGTTCACCTTTCATACGAGGAACCAGCTCCACTCTATTTTGACAGAATATAGCAGGCAACCAAGGTAGTCAATAATTAACAAATACAGTATAGCAAGGTTCAAACAAATTACAACAAATGGAAATAATAATCAAAATATGCAATAAATGAATAAAACAGAGTCATATAACATCTCTTCAAGTTGTCACTATCCATTTAAAATGCATTATTAAAGCCGGATAATAAATTATCCGGCTACTGTAGCTTCTTTTAATTCTACGTTATTCTTTTCTGCCTCATCATACAGCTGTAAATCATGATAAGTGATTTCTGGACGGCTTCCAACTCGGATGTTTATGCCTGTTTGACCTAGCCCTTCACTTATATAGAACGGTCTCCCATCTTGGTAATGCAAACCTTTGATTATACTTTTATGAACCAATTCTCCCATTTTTGCAAGGTGATACGGTTTAGGCCAATGTATTTGCCCGCCATGAAAATGGCCAGACAAAAGGTAGTCAAAGTGATGATTTTGCATTGCAAGAACGATATTCGGATCGTGTGTTAGAACTAAATTGTATCCTTTTTGGATTTCTTTATAGGATTTATCTATATTACTGCGACTTGTACTAAAATCATCAATCCCAATGATATTTACTTTTTTCCCACCAACCTCTATAATTTCATGTTCATTTTGCATCGTTTTAAATCCATATTCATTTAATAATTCTTTTAACTGGTTAAAATTCGAATTGTGCAAAACATAATCATGATTGCCAAAAACAACATAGGAGCCATAAACAGGATTCAACTTATTTAGTGCCTCTAAATACGGAACAAGCTTTGGGATGCTTCGTTTTCGATCGAGAAAATCCCCTGTCAAGGCAATAAGATCAATAGGCTGATCTTTCAAGTCCATAAATAACTGTTCTAGTATAATGGATATGTTTTCAATATGCATATCAGAAATATGAAGTACACGTAATGAAGTGGAATCGGTTGGTGGAAAATCTTTTTCTAGTTTAATATGATTGATTGCTACCGAATGTGTATTCTTATAACCTTTATATAAAAAGCACCCTGTTAGTGCTGTAAATACAGTGAAGATAAAATATAACATTCCCCCCTCCTATCCATCATTATAATAAAATTCTGGCGGAATTTTTAGTTGTAATTTATAGATAAAAAGGAAAACTTCATACAACTTTTACTAACGTATTTTATTTGAAACAGATTTATGCACTTACAGAAGGTTTTGACTACAATTTTCATTGATTATTCCCTGTATATGATGTCTTGCTGTCTATTTATGCAGGATTCGTCTTCTATTTAACCCTTTTATATTTGTTAAGCAGCTCATCCTTTGACATGAATAAATACATAGGGGGTATTATTTTTTCTTTATTTTACTGCTTGATAATAAATAAATTGGTAAAAGAGCGATTTGTTTAAACATTTTGTAATATCGGTTTTGAATAGGATAAATTTCAACCCCTAATTTCTTACATCCTCTATGTAACATTGTAATACCAATTAACCCTTTAATCTCATTCGTATTACCTCTTATTTCAATATAATGTACAATTTCTGGGAGTGATTCCTGTACAAACTTATAAATCATTAATGCTCTTCTAACTTCACTATCATTGTTTTGGATTTGCCCCAGTATTTTAATATTGTGTAAATGAATTTTTAGAAGCAAATCGTTTTTATTAATTTCTGTACCATCCGATAACGTAACTTTTCTTCCTTTGTATTTTGTTAAACGGACACGCATAATTCTCCGATCGTCAAATTTACTTTCAATATAACCTAAACGTGTAAAATGGAAATAAATCGGATCAATGACATTCCAAACAAAAAGTCCAGTTTTCCTAAAGTTAATACGCAATCTATTACCCCTCTAAATGATATAAGTGACAGTTTTATTCTTCATTAATCGTTGCTTAACTATTACTTGAAAAATTAAGTATTATGAATCAAAATTCTTTTGTTTCACAAACTAAACCTTGAAGGAGGCGAAAGCGTGATGTACAGGATTTTATTTATGCCTTTTTTACAAATTCCTTCAGGACATCATCATGTTGCTGACACGATAGAAAATCATTTAAATCAATCATCAAACGACTTTCATTTTGAAAAAGTGGAAATGTTATCACACTGTTATGGCAAGGTGGAAATGTTTATTTCATCCTTTTATTTACAATGGATTGATAAATTTCCAAGGATATATAGCAAAATCTATAAAGCTGTCGTAAAAAGAAGAAAAAGCAGGAAAAGCTATTATATATACGAAGTCTTATTTTAAATAAAATAAAAAATTTAATTAAACAAACCAAGCCGGATATAATTATTTGTACACATGCCCTGCCATCCTACCTTCTAAATCAGTTAAAAAAAGAGAATATATGGACTGGACCAGTTATTAATGTGTACACCGATTATTTTATAAATGATTTATGGGGGATTGAACATATTAATTATCACTTTGTACCAAGTTTGCACTTTAAGCAGGAATTGGTAATGCGAGGTATAAAACCGAAGCAAATTTTCGTAACAGGAATTCCTATCGATTCCATACTCAAAAAAAAGAAAATATCCGGAAACAATGAAAATTGATAAGTGGAGGTAACATGGGTGCTGGTTCGATTCAGCAACTGCTGCAAACTTTAAATCCCTCAGGTTCTATTCTTTATAAAGTACTATGTGGAAAAAATGAAATGTTATTTCAACATATAGAACATCTAAATTATCCATTCATCAAACCGCTTCCTTATCTCAATTCAAAAGAAGAAATGAATCAATTATACGATGAGGCAAATGCAATTATTACTAAACCTGGAGGCGTAACCATTTCCGAATGCTTATGGAAAAGACTTCCTATCTTTGTATTTGAAGCATTACCAGGACAGGAGGAATTCAATTTAAATTATTTGAAAAGTCAAGGTTTAATATTTCATTTGGATATTTGGAATTCAACAAATAACATAGAGAATATGATAACTGATATCTTAATGAACGATTTATCAGCTTTTAATGAACGGTTAGAGTCCTTTTATATATGCTTTGCAAAAAACGATGTTTCACAAATAATAGAAAAAATATTAATGTCATAAAAATTGGATGTAAGATGACTAATAAATTTTTAAAATATGTACAAGATATACACGTAATAAATATTACAAAGGGGAGATTATATTGGCTCAACAACAAATTGACGTAAACCAATTAAATCAAGCGAAAGCAAATGTTACATTAACACAGGAATTGTTAACGCAAGCTATCGAAAAAAGCACATCAGATCAAGCACTGGCACAAGAAGCAATAAAGCAGGCTTCTACTGAAATTGCTTCAGCACAAACAACGGTAAGCCAAATTCAAAGTGCCATAATGACCCAACAATCAGAATCCCAATAACAAAAATAATGACCCATGTTCCAAGCGATGGTGCGTGGGTCATTTTCTCATTTTCTTCAAATAAATTGCGGATTTAGTAAGATTTTTTTTATCTTGCCGTTCATATATTGTAAACGAGCACATTATCTCAGCTCCCATTTTTCAAATTAATTCGGTATAAAATCTGAAATAATGTGCTCCGATTTTCAAGCTATTCTGGAATGTGCTCAACTATTTTCAAAATAATTCAGCTCCATACTCCAGAAAAAAGACCCTAAAGCGGGTCGTCAACTTTCGCATATTGATTTAAATCTACACTTACTTTGTAAACTACTTCTCGATGAAGCACGACTTTCACTTCTTTCTCTAATGTGATAAACCAATCTGTATCCTTCTCCAGAAATGCTTCAAAATACTGCTGCTGAATAAGAAGATGAAACGTATATCCTTGATCTAACCAATATGCTTCATGGCCAATCCATAGCCTCCATTCTCTATCATCATAATGAAAAACCAAGATCCCTTTTGTCATCATAAACTACTATCCTCGATAGCCAAGCGTACAACTTCATCATCAATTTGATTTTTCTTTAACTGGGCTCCAAACAGAAGACTATTCACTGTCAATGTGTTAACGACCCTCGGCCAGCCTTGAGAACGCAAACCAATAGCCTCTATTGCTGTATCCGTGAAAATAGGCATGTTTGCACCAGCTAAGTTGAGATGATGCTCTATATACTTTGCGATTTCCTCTTTCTCCAGAGGCTGCATCTCATACTTCATAATCAGTCGCTGCGCTAAGGGGCGATGGTGGTTTATCGATAAGCGTGTTTTGAGATAGGGAAGACCAGATAAAACTAAGATAAATGGGTTCGTTGAATCCATTTGAAAGTTAAATAGTAGTGCTAAATCCTGAAGAAACGAATCTTTCGCCAGGTGCATTTCATCCAGTATAAAAACGGGCGTCACTTTTCGTTCGTGTTTCAGTTGTTCCATTCCTTGTTGAATTTGACGAAATAAATCAACTTTCCGGAATTTCGGTTCTTCTCCAAGTCCATACGCTAAACCGCGATAAAAGTCCATCACTCCTCCTGTGGAAAGAGGGAAGTAGACGATATGATATAGAGACGGATGGAGCGATTCTTTAAAAGAACGCAACGTGAATGTTTTGCCGGTTCCGGCTTCACCTACGAGAAGTCCCATCCCTTTTGTTTCTTTCAAGTAATCAAGAGCGCCAAGTGCTCCTTGATAATCGGTGGATAAAAACGCATTTTCTGCACGTATATCTTTAGAAAACGGTGTTTGTGCCAAAGAATAGAATGTTTTATACATGGGTATCCTCCTCCAGCTCTTCCCGTTTGGTAAATGGAGACCGGACACGTTTGGCGTGGGCATTATCTTTCATTGATACGGGGACTGCCTCTGCTACTTTTTGGTCGTCCTCGAACACAAAAATACCTTTTTCATCAAAACGGACATCGATAGATTGTCCGATAAAACGTGGAGGCACCTCATAAAGCTTTCCGTTTAGCGTAATCGTGCTGTCTGCCTTTACTTTTCGATGCTCTCTTTTCAAGAAAACCGTATCCAGAATCAATGTATCCTCCAAGAAATGCACGTTTTCTAATTGACTTTGATACACTTCATGTGGTGTCTTTCCTTCTAAAGAAGCATGAACCCGGCGATGGTATTCCTCTTCTAACCAGCGCCAGAATCGCTCATTCAATTCCTCCAAAGAGTCAACGGGGTCGGCCTGCAGAAGAGGATAAAATCTGGTTTGGATCGTTTTAAAAATCCTTTCTACCTTGCCTTTAGCACGGGGATCATACGGTTGTGTGTGTATTAACGTAATCCCTAATTGTGCACAAGCATATTGTAGGGTTTCCGAACGATAGATTTTTCCATTATCCGCATAAATGAGATTGGGTTTCCCTCTTCGAAGCAGTGCTTCCTTAGTCACTACTCTAACACCATCAAATTTTTCCGAAGTAAAGAATTGGCCAAATGGCACCAATCGGGAACAATCATCAATGTACAGAATCAAAAATGTTTTTTTCTTTTTTCCATCTATCGAAATATAAGGACCATGCGACAAATCCGCCTGCCATAAATGGTTAACATGTTCATGTGCAAACCTTTTTCGCTCCGGGATGGCACTTATTTTTTTGCCAACAAGGTTGTGTTTTTTCAATAATCGGTTTATAGTAGAGTAAGATATATTATTTTTGTTGATTTCTCCTTGTTTGATGAGCTGTTCGTAGAAAACACTCACAGGCATATGGAGAAATTTTTTTCTTATATACAGGATTTGATCCTGATCTTCCGGCGTTAATCTCCTGGAATTCCCCCGATCTGTTCTTTTCTTCGGCTTTAATGCGATGAATCCACGTTGTCGATAGTGATACAGCCATTCCTTTATTGTTTTTTCTGCCACAGTTCGCTTACCATAATAAGGAACCGAATGCACCTTGCCTTCCAACTGTTCAAAATAAGTCTTGGCATCGATCTGTTCATTTAATAATGGCGCAATTAAGCCATATCGAAATAAAGCTACTTGTTCACGTTCTTTTTCTGTCATGGAATCTTCCTCCTTTTTGATGAGAAGGACGACCGGTCATCCATAAATTTATTCTATCTTTTACGACATCCTTTGAAAACGCAAAAGGTATGTGGAATCGTAATTATTTTTTTGGGTTTTGAAATACGGCTGGATTAATTCGCCATAAAGTAGGTCGATAAGTGATTCCAGCTCCTTCGTAAGAAGGAAGATTCGCCAATATGCATAATCCTTTTCAAATAGTTTAGAGGCTCTTTTTTTCCTTTCTCCATTGTATTTTTTCTCTTCTCCTCATCTACGAAATAACTATGTATCCAAGGAACCCCTTTTAAAAAACGTCGCACATGGAATGTACATAATTGACGGGGACCATTTCCTTTTTTGTTTTCCAGAACTTCTCTTATCCTTTTTAAAATCGTGTGAAGAGTGTATTGAAAATAAGGAAGAAGAAAGTCCGGCAGGATCGAAAAACTCATTTCACACAAAAGACATTTCAATCGGCAGATTGGAATACGTAATGTGGCATCTTCTGTGATTCCATTTCTCCAATAAAAACCGTGACGATAAACATTTCCTCCACCCGTACAATGACAATTTGGACATTGATCCAATACTGGAAATTCATTTTCTTTACCTCTTTGGACGTATTCCTCTATACTTATTTGAAAATCATGGGATAGAATCATTCAAAAACCTCCGAAGGAATTTGAACAAAAATTAGCACATTTCTTCAGAGAAGTACAGCAGTAAAGCCGGAGAAATTTGAAAATTATATTGCTTTTTTAGAAGAAATAATGTGCTCGTTTACAATATAATCATTACCATAATGTTGCAGATAATATGAATAATCTTGAGGTAACTTTATATTATATTTTCCTTCTAGATTATTTATATGGTTTTCATTCCAACTAATATCAATCTCTTTTACATCGAAATCAATTATTGTTTCAAGCTTTTTTTTAAATTGTTCCATTTTTTAATACCCTCCTCGTAAATCTGATGCCGGACCAATATGCGGAATATTTCCATGCAAATCAGTTGGTATTAATTCTATTACTGTACTTGACTTATGGTGTGGTGTAACACCCGCTTGTTTTAGTAATTTCTTTGCAGCATTTTTTGATGGCAAATTATATTGGTGCTGAATTTGTTCATACACTAATGAAAAGTCATTTGGTGTACCTGTTAGTTTTCCTTTCTCAAATACTCACCCTCTGACAAAGGTGAAAAGTTAGGTCTACCATTAATAAATTCTACACCTTCACCATTTGTTATATTTTTTACTTCAGGTATATCAGAACACCATTTTCCATCCATTTACCATTTGTTCTTGGTAATCTTGTTGTTATTGGATTATTTACACCCTTATCTCCACTTCCATTGTCCTTAGTTGAACTACTACTACTCTTACCAATGCATTCTTCCCATGTTTTCAAAGAAATGTATCTTTTGCTAACCATCCTTCAGGGTTAATTATTTTTAAGTACCCTTCCCTTAAACGCCATATCCATAAGTTCTCCATGCTTCAATTAATTCTTTTGAAAGCAAATCTTTATATTTATTAATTGCGCTTTCTTCGACTTCACTATTTTTCTTAAAATCATTTTTAATGGATTAGCTACTGTCTGGTTTGGCTTATGTATTGCAACTTTTGTTTCCAGCTATTCGGAAACTTTCTTTGTAATATTTACTCGGAAACCCTTGTTTACCCCATTCAACTATTTAGTATTTCAATGCTTCTTCTTTTTACTATATTCCAAGCAAATTATAACAAAACAGCACCTGACCTAAAACATCAAATGCTGTTTCTATAATTAATGATTATTTTTCTCTTCAAACTTACTCATCTTTTCCATTAAATCTAAATCAAAATGCTCCTTATCTTTACTTATATACTTATACTCGAAATACTTTGTTCTTGCTGCTGGACCAAATTCGCTTTTATGCCAATCTGCATAATCATAATGTACTTTTAATTTTCCTTCTGCACTCAATAGTATTGTCACAGAAAACCACGGAACTTGGTCATTATTAATAAATACTTTTTGAAGTTCTATTGTTTTTTGAAATAATTTATGGAATTCTTTATAATAAGTGACTTTATCTATATTAAATAGTTTAGATATATAGTGTGAAAAAATATATTCTTCTTTTCCTTTTGGTGTAAAAAAGAAAAATATACCTCCTTCTTCATCTATCGCTTCTCCATTAAAATAAAATTTCTCCCATTCTATTGGTATCATCTCATTAATTTGTTGGGCAATTTCTCTATATGCTCTGTTTAGTTCCATTTCAAAACTCATTAAACTCATCCTCCTGATTGATTAGCAATTTCACGTAGTACCGAGAATTGACCTTCTATCTCGTACTCCACTATAAAAGAATTTGGTCGCATAGAATTATTAGAATACATAGGTTTAATACTAACTGATACTTTTTTAGGCGGCACTTCTTTTAATGCATTCGCCCACTCTGTTTCCATGTTATACCATTCTCCACCAGCACGATTAAGCTGACTATTTTGCGCAACCAAATTATCGGCATCCACATCTACGATTCTACCAATTTCATCCGTTGTATACTTATAACCGTCTTCTGTTACATAACGGGTATTAGGCGTCAATTCTTTTCTGCCATATCTGCCTCTAACGATATGTTCCCCATACGGTACTTCTTTAATTTGAAAAGCATTCTAAATAAAACAGCACTTGATGACTAGCCAAAATGTCAAGTGCTGTTTCTATATTTACTGATTATTTTTATCTTCAAACTTACGCATCTTCTCTATTAAAACCAGGGACAGTGAACCTGTTGTCCCTGATGATCATTATTTTTCCACCTTGATGATGCCAAGCTTTTTACTCAGGTTCATATAAACTATCTAAAAACCCATTAATATTTCTGGCTAAATAATGCATATTTTCCATAAGTTCATCCGTTTCCTGTTCATGGTTCCAAAAATAAATTTGTTCAAAATATTTTTCATTTACTCCTAAACACATTTGGACCGGTTAATCCTATTCTACCAAAGTTTAGAGCCCTTTTTTATGTTTTTTTATAAAATTGGTTCGAAATTCAGGATGAACTATATGATTCGTCACCGATTAATCGATACCATACGCAAAGATGAAAGAGCAAAGGAGCGCTTGGCAAAATTCAAACAGCAATATCAAGTAGATACAACGAGTGGAAATTATCGTAATCCAACAGGTGTAAATCACTTATTAATCGAGGAAGAAGAGGCTGCTGGAATGAAAAGAGAAATGAATCGAGCGTTTTGGAAGCAGGTGAGGAGTTTACTTACAAAAAAGCAATGGAAATAGGGTGGGGACTTTCCTTAATAAAGAACACGGGGACAGGCAGGGGACAGATGCCTTGCTAGGTTAGAGAAAAAATTGGGACAGTGAACCTGTCCCTGTGGCCTGTTATATTTCTTGCTCAACTAAATCTAATAACTAGAGAGATGCGGGGGCAGGTATCCATAGTATCCTCTTACTTTTAAGATTAACAATTGTATAAGTGTAATTTTACTTAAAAAGCGTTTCTAGCTCAACTAATTCTTTCAGAAACGGTTTATCATGACCTTCAGGTGGAATCTTCTGTCCCTTAGTACCACATGTCTATTTCAGTCTGTGAAAGTTGAGTAGATTAAATTTAATCCTTTAATAAATCATCATCTAAAGAAATATCAATATCATCTAAATTTATATTATATTCCCTTTCATGAGACATAAATTTTAAAATAAACTCTTTAAAAGAATTTGCAATTAAATAAAAATGTTCTCTACCCTCTATAGTCTTTTCTCTTTCGTGATACCAATAATACACTTTTCCTCTATACTCCTCTTTTAAACCTATACATATCAAGTCTCCTCCACCAGCATCTGCAATAGGCATAATATCAGTACCTAAAACCTCAATATAAGTTTGTATAGCTAATTCAATATCGTAGTTATCATTTGTAATGCCATAAAAATAGTTTATCGAATCAAAACCATCCTCTGGGGTTACTGGAGTACTCTCAATTGGTTGATACATTATGCCATCTTTTATAAAGCTTCCGCCATATTCCAGTAAAAATTCTTTATAATCTAATGGAATATTTATATTATAAATACGTTCTATCTCATTAGTACTGGCATTATAATTATCCCTTCTTATTGTACTCATATCCATATCAATAATTTCATTTAACTTACTTTTTATTATTTCATTCACTTAGTTTTTCCTCCTCTGAAATCAGATGCAGCACCAATATGTGGTATATTCCCTTGCAGATCAGTTAGTATCAATTCAATTTCAGTAGAACTTTTATGGTGTGGCGTTAATCCCTTTTCTTTAAGCCAAGCTTTGGCCAGATTGTTTGTTTTAAATCCTTTTAACTGTTTAATTTTTTCATAAACTAGGTTAAAATCCCTTTTAGTTCCATCTAACACACCTTTTTTAAATTTAATAGTACCTTTACTCCATGGAGTGAAATTAGGCCTTCCATCAGTAAATTCTACCCCTTCACCGTTTGTTACTTTTTTCACCTCTGGATTATCTGAATACCATTTTCCATTACCAGGGTTTCCTTCCCATTTACCATTTGTTCTTGGTAATCTTGTTCTTGAACTATCTATACCCTTATTAAAGTCTCCACTATTCTTAGTTGAACTATTACCATTACTCTGACTGTCCTAACTAAATGATAAGCCCCAGTAGCATCCTGCACAAGCCCAATCTCCGGCATTTGTTGTCGAATCCACTCTCGGATATTAGTAAGTGTTGGTTATTTTACACCATTAGGTAGTATAAAACTACTTGCTGTGGAAGAATTTGTATTGTTATCAGTCTGTGGCACAGCTTGTGATCCCGATGGTTTACTACTTGGTGATGGGACATCTGGACTTGGTGTTGGTCTACGAATAAACATCAACGTTCCCAAGGAGAGTACGTTTGCTATATGTTCTTTGGAATTTGGATCCTCTGGCGCAATTGCGCCTTTCGCTGTGTCTACTCCTCCCATTGTTAACCAATTAGCAAAGTCTGCTGGAGAGTTAAGCATATTTTCACCATAGCCAACTATGCCTCTATACGTATCTTTCCCGATATCTAAGGCACCTAGCGTTAGATAATTCGAAAAGTCATAAAATGAATTCATCTTGTTATCGTATAATTCTTTTTGATTATTTTCGAAACGAGTAACTGTATCCTTCCCTAACTCTACTGTATTGTTAACGGTCTTCTTGAAACTATTACCTAATTCCGTAAAGAAGTCTTCTTCCTCCACTTCCGGCGGCTTTAATCTCTCCTCAGGAATTTTCTCTACGAAATGATATTTCATAACTCCATCGTGATCCATGTAAGAGCGAACAATTCTTCCATCTTGCAGGGCTGATGAATTTTCGCATCAGGTCACCACGTCTGTTCGTGATCGGGATTATGCGACCATTCAAGAGTTTGATGCATTGGATAAGCATGACAAATACTTTTTGATTCGCTTGAAAAAATCCATGTATACACCAAATCGAAAAAGCATGCGCCGTTTGAAGATGGAAGACAGACATGTTTTAGACGATTACACAGCCGAAATAGGAAAGGTACAAAAACAATCAGAACATCGTTTTCTTGTCGTTTCCTTTTATGATAATGAAGAAAATACACTTCGGGTTGGCATTAATCTGATGTATTTATCTGCCGAAGAAATTTACAAAGATAAGAAGAGGAAAACATACTATTACAGTACGTATGTGAATTTACCAAATGGAGAAAGAAAACGAGATATGAAAAGAGGTTTTAAAACCAAGAAAGAAGCTAAAAATGCTGAAATTGATTTCCTTTACAATTTTGATATAGAAGATGAAGAAAATTTATCTTTTGAGAAAATAGCTGATATATACTTGAGTTGGTATAAAAAAAGAAGGAAAGAATCATCTTACACGAAAATAGAAAACGTGGTGCGTATTCATTTAAAACCGTTTTTCGGACGTAAGAAAATAAAATAAGCATCACCAAAACAGCTTATAACAGAAAGGTAACAATCACAAAGACACAAGCCAGTCACAGAACAGTTATTATGCTAGTCTTATCCCAATTAAAAGCATCCTGGGAACATTACAAACCCGGATATGTGGCATTTGGAGAATTTCACGATCATGTTTCTACAACTACCATAGATAACAATTTCGATAAATATGTAAAAGCAACAGGAGTTAAAAAGATACGTATACACGATTTCAGACACAGTCACGCCAGTTATCTAATAAATAAAAACGCAATGCCTAGTATCATTGCATAGCAATTAGGTCACAGAAATATAAGTACAACTTTAAATATATATAGTCACTTATACCCGAGTACAGAAAAAGAAGCCGTACTTCAAATGGAAGACGACTTCAAACCCGCTAAGATATACAATTTTAAATAAGTGTTGCCAGTTTTGTTGCCAGCGATTTGCAAATGTTGATATGACAGCATTTATAGACATCTAATGGAGACGGAGGGAGTCGAACCCTCGTCCAGAGATATCGCCACTCAAGTATCTACACGCTTAGTTGGTATATTATCATTCGCTCTCATGTCAGCCTACCAACAGGCTTCCATGGAGCTAGTCTGATTAAGTTCTTCTGCCCATCCTCAGACCGTGGATAGCAGTATAGCCCGCTTCATTTGAGACCCTTCAATCTGCCACACGGGCGATGGCAGGAAGGATCGTTTTAGGCTACTTACGCAGCTGCTAAAACAGGTTGATTGTTTTCTTTGCCAGTTATATTTAGGCGTAACGTTTTACGAGCCGTAACCTCGACGTGCAACTTGAGCTCAATCTATCCCTGTCGAATCCGTAACGTCCCCGTATAACATACAGGGAATATTGAAACTCACTTCAATTATTCAGCTGTACCTTGTTTCAGTAGTATTGTCTGTATATACAATGTCATACTAGGAACAAGGGTATTCTTCATTATAACAAATAAAACTAAAAAGTCAAGTATCGAGCGAATTAACGCATATTTTCTTTTATGGCCCGATCCACATCCCGCTTCATCTGTTTCCGTTTCATATCTTCACGTTTATCGTATTTCTTCTTCCCTCTTCCAAGACCAATTAATACTTTTGCATACCCATTTTTAATATAAATCTTCAATGGAACCAATGCATAACCCTGCTGCTGCGTCAAACCGATTAATTTATCGATTTCTTTCCGATGAAGCAGTAATTTTCTCGAACGAGTCGGGTCATGATTATAACGGTTCCCCTGCTCATATTCAGCAATATGCAGGTTGACTAATTGCACTTCCCCTTTTCTGTCTATTCTGGCATGTGCATCCTTAATATTCACTCTGCCATTGCGAATAGACTTGATTTCCGTTCCTTGCAGCACAATACCTGCTTCAAACGTATCTTCAATAAAATAATCATGGGAAGCTCTTTTATTTTGCGCAATGGTTTTTCCGTTTCCTCTTGGCATTTGACATCATCCTCTTCCATTGAACTTTTAAAAGTCCCTGTCCAGCTGTAGATATAGTGCCCACAACCGAATCCTCTATATATCTTACCAAAAAACTTGCCTTATCTCAAAAATATATTGTTTTCCCTCGAAAAACGATAAAATCTCTTTTCTAGAGATTTTATCGTTTTGGTTTATTTTTTTTCTTATTTTTGGCTTTTGGTTTGCCATTTGATTTCGATTTCGTTTTTGATTTCTCTTTGGTCTTGGTTGAAGACGGAATCACTTTCCCGGAAGGTTTCTGTTTTCTTTCTTTCCGGCGCGGAGAACCCAGGGATGTCAATTCAAAATCAACCGTATATTCTTCCAAATTAACATCGGCCACTTTAATATCAACTTCATCACCAACCCGGAATACTTTTGCCGTCCGTTCTCCAATCATGGCCTGACTGCGTTCATCATAATGATAATAGTCATCTGTTAAGTAGCTGACATGAACGAGTCCTTCCACTGTATTTTCCAGTTCGACAAACATACCGAAATTCGTTACAGAGCTGATAATACCAGTGAACTCTTCCCCAATTTTATCTTTCATAAATTCCGCTTTCTTCATATTATCGGTATCGCGTTCCGCATCAACGGCCCGGCGTTCCATTTCGGAAGTATGGCGGGCGATTTCCGGCATTCTGTCCTTCCAGTGCTTCATCGTTTTCTTGTCCATTTTCTTTTCAATTAAATAGGTACGAATTAATCGATGCACAATTAAATCTGGATAACGTCGAATCGGCGATGTAAAATGCGTATAAAAATCCGTTGCCAACCCAAAGTGACCTACACTTTGTGGAGAATATTTCGCCTGCTGCATCGAACGCAGCATTAATTTCGAAACAATCATTTCCTCTGGATCATCTTTAATCGAGTCCAAGACCTTTTGCAACTGCTGCGGATGGACCTCATTGGCTGTTCCTTTCACGGAAATACCCAAACCGGCTAAGAATTCATAGAATTTCTCCAGTTTTCCTTCATCCGGTTCCTCGTGAATGCGGTGAATAAACGGAACATCCATCCAATGAAAATGTTCGGCAATCGTTTCATTCGCAGCAAGCATAAATTCTTCAATCAATTTTTCCCCAACGGAGCGTTCGCGAATAACGACATCAGTCGGATGACCTTTTTCATCGACAAGTACTTTGGCTTCTTTAAAATCAAAATCAATCGCACCGCGTCCGAAGCGTTTTTTACGCAGAATAGCTGCGAGTTGCTCCATATCTTCAAACATTGGCACAAGCGGCTCGTATTTTTTGCGCAGTTCTTCATCCTTATCTACTAAAATCTTATTCACATCAGAATAAGTCATTCGCTCATTCGAATTAATCACACTTTGAAAAATTTCATGGTTGACGACATGTCCACTTGTATCAATCTCCATTTGACAGCCGAGTGTTAAACGGTCAACCTGCGGGTTCAAAGAACATATCCCATTTGATAAACGATGAGGAATCATCGGAATCACCCGATCAACCAAATAAACACTCGTTCCCCGCTCAAAGGCCTCTTTATCCAGAGGTGTTCCTTCATCTACATAATGACTGACGTCTGCAATATAAACGCCAAGCTGGTAATTCCCATTATCCAAACGTTTAACACTAATAGCATCATCAAGGTCTTTAGCATCTGCACCGTCAATAGTTACAATAACTTCATCCCGTAAATCCTTTCTTCCCTGTATATCATCCGGGTGAATTTCTTCCGGGACGTTATTTGCCTGCTCAATGACCTCTTCCGGAAAATCGATGGGAATCCCGTGCTTATAAATAATGGAAATAATATCAATGCCCGGGTCGTTTTTATGACCGAGAATTTGAACAATTTCTCCTTCTGCACTTTTTCTTCCCTCCGGATATTTGGTGATGCGCGCAAGTACTTTATGGCCATCCACAGCTCCGTGCATACTTCCCTTTGAAATAAAAATATCATTGGGTATCCGCTTATCATCCGCGATGACAAATCCAAAAGAACGATTATCTTCAAACGTGCCGACCACTGTAACAACAGCTCGTTCTAAAATACGGATAACCTTTCCTTCGGGGCGGCCTTCATCCATGTTTTTCTTTTCCAGTCGAACAAGTACTTTATCCTTATTCATCGCTGAACCCATATCATTTGCATGAATATACACATCGGTTTGATTTTCGTCCTCTGGAATAAGAAAAGCAAAACCTTTTGCATGCATCTGGATTGTTCCCTTGATAAGATTCATTTTGTCGGGAAGACCAAATCGGTTTTTCCTTGTGCGGACGAGTTCTCCTTCTAATTCCAATTCATTTAGGGCAATAACCAATTCTTTAAATTCTGTCGCATCTTCTAAAGCCAGGCCTTCTTCTAATTCCTGTATTGATAAAGGCTTGGTGCTGTTTTCTTTAATATAATCTAAAATGCGTTCTTTCATTATTTCACCTTCTTTCTTTTATCTTTTCTGCTTTATACTCTATACTTCCCAATCCAGGCTCTCTAAAAACATATAGATATCCTCGTGCAGCTGTTCCTTTTCTTTATCCATTGTAATAATATGATGGGAATTCGGATACCATTTTATCTCTTTATGGGTAGTTTCTACATTATCATAGATGTATTTCGCACTGTCTGTATTAATCATTTCATCCTTTTCTGCCTGTACGACAAAGGTAGGTGTATAAATCATATCAATATTTGATTTTACCTCTTTAACGGTTTCGCCTACTCCCCGAAAGAGACTCTCTGATTGCTCTATAAGCGCGTCCATTTCTTTGTCAATAGCCGTTTCGTCCTTCTGCTCGAATTGTTTAAACTCTCTGGAAAACTTCTTGAAGCCTTTTGTCAGCTGTTTCTCATTATCAAAATACATCGGCGCGCACATAGATACCATTCCTTTAATTTTCTCCGAATAAGCAAGTTTTAAACCTAATACGCCACCTAAAGATAGACCTGCCACTGCAATTTCCTTATAGCCTAAATCTCTCAAATAGTTATATGCAGCTTTCACATCTGCCCACCACTGATCCGGATTACTTTTTATTAATTCCTCCGGAGGCAGTCCATGTCCGCGATATATTGGTGCATGGCTCGTGTATCCTTTTTTCTCGAGAAAACGTCCCAGCATCCGGACATCCGCGGAGTGTCCGGTAAATCCATGTAATAATAAAACAGCCCGCTCACCTGCTTCGAATGTAAACGGCTGTGGTAATTTTATTTTCACAATTATTCATTCCCTTCATCTTCCATAAATCATTTTAGCCCATTCTATTTTAGTATACCCTGTATCACGCAAAGCGAAAATAAAAAAACCTTATCACAAAACTGCGATAAGGGTAGTATTTATTGCAATACGTATGCTGCTATAAAAGCTAATATAAAGAACAGTACACCCGTAACAATTGTTGAACGGTGAAGTACTAAATCAAGTCCGCGCGCCTTTTGCTTTCCAAATAGCTGTTCTGCACCGCCTGAAATCGCTCCTGATAAGCCTGCGCTCTTTCCAGACTGCAGTAACACTAGCGTAATCATCACGATAACGTCTACCACTAATAAAACATTAACCACAGTTAACCACATGTTTTCAAACTCCTCCTATGTTCCGACAATCCTACTCTATACTTTATCATACTTTTAATTTGTTGCGCAAGATGGAGTTGTGCACGTGGTCTTCATCCACATTAATAACAATTTTTTATTCCCTCTTTCCATTTGTTCCAAACCTGTCCTCCACGTATAATGAAATTAGAATTGCGGTGTTAACAGAAATAATAACCATACCTGTAAAGTTACCAAAGGAGGGAGATTTTCATGGAAATTAAAAACGACTGGCTGGAGGTCTCTGACGGCGCAAGCATTTTTATCAAACAATGGTTACCCGACAGCAGACCAATCGGTATCTTGCAAGTTGCCCACGGTATGGTGGAGCACATCGAACGTTATCATGACTTTGCTGCTTATTGTACTTCGTTAGGTTTTATCGTCATTGGCAATGATCACCGCGGTCATGGCAGAACAGGCGATTTAGGAATACAAGGTTACTTTACAGAAGAAAATGGCTTTCAGCGAGTAGTTACAGATTTATACGAAATCATGCAATACGGAAAAAAAGCCTTTCCATCTCTTCCTTATTACTGCTTTGGGCATAGTATGGGTTCTTTTTTAATGCGACACTTCATTCAGCATCATAGTACCGAAATGGATGGACTCATACTAACTGGAACTGGACATTATTCCAAAGTGCTCGCAACAACAGGGAAAATGGTAGCTTCTCTCTTGCCACCTAAGAAAACCTCCCCTTTCATGAATTGGCTCGTTTTAGGAAATGGTATGAGACAGGATAAACATTTCAAGCACGAATGGCTTACAAGAGACGAAGCATATGCCGCAGCTTATGAAGCAGATTCCTATACCGGCTTTATTCCGACAGCCCGTTTCTTCTATGATTTATTAGAAGGTATTTACCAAACCAGAAACCGAAATCTCAACCAAAATATACGGAATAACCTCCCTCTTCTCCTTATCAGTGGCGGGGAAGATCCAATTGGGCAATATGGAAAAGGCATATGGAAAACAGCTGCTCTTTTTCAAAAAAGCGGGCTGGAAAATATTCTCGTTCACGTTTATGACGGGGGAAAGCATGAATTATTAAACGATACCTGTCGGAATGAGGTGTTTGCGTTTATAGGAGCCTGGCTTTTAAATCATGGAAAATAGAAACAAAATCCATTTATTTTATCTGCGCACGTGTCGTCCCGCCAGCCTTGCATATTGGCACACGCTATTTTAACATAGATATGTTATAATTATAACTATAGTTCTATTAAAGAAAGGATGCTCTTATCATGAAAAGAATGAATGGAATTGCTGCTTCCAGTGGAATTGCCATTGCTAAAGTATATGAACTCAAAGAACCTGATTTAAACTTTGACAAGACATCAATTGATAATCCAGAACAAGAGATTGGGCGTCTTGAAAGCGCACTCGAAACCTCCAGACAAGAACTGGAGAAAATTAAAGCACATACATTAAAAGAAATCGGCGAAGAACATGCAGAAATTTTCTCTGCACATTTGCTTGTATTAGGTGATCCGGAGCTTATCAATCCGATCAAAGATAAAATTAAAAATGATAAAGTTAACGCGGAAGCTGCTTTAGATGAAGTTGCTACCATGTTCATCAACATGTTTAAAGATATGGATAACGAATACATGCGTGAACGTGCAGCGGATATTCATGATGTAACGAAACGCGTAATGTCTCACTTACTGCAGGTTTCCTTCCCGGATCCGGCGCTTATCGATGAACAGGTCGTTGTTGTCGCAAGAGACTTAACGCCTTCTGACACCGCACAGTTAAACCGTGAATTTGTAAAAGGGTTTGCAACGGATATCGGCGGCAGAACTTCCCACTCTGCCATTATGGCCCGCTCTTTAGAAATCCCTGCGGTGGTAGGTACAAAAGAAATTACCGGCGCAGTGAAAAAAGATGATCAAATTATCGTGGATGGTATTGATGGCGAGATTATTATTAATCCGACAGATGAAGAGATTAAGGTATATGAAGAAAAGCAAGCTGCATTTGCCAGACAACAGGAAGAATGGGCAAAATTAAAAGACGAGCCTACCTTCTCTGCAGATGGCGAACAAGTCGATCTGGCCGGAAATATTGGCACACCAAACGATGTGGAAAGTGTGCTAAATAATGGCGGCGAGGGCGTTGGTCTTTACCGCACTGAATTCTTATACATGGGCAACTCGGAATTACCTTCAGAAGATGTTCAGTTTGAAGCGTATAAATCAGTCTTAGAAAAGATGGATGACAAGCCTGTCGTTGTAAGAACACTCGATGTCGGCGGCGATAAGGAAATCAGCTACTTAGATTTACCACATGAAATGAACCCATTCTTAGGTTTCCGTGCTATCCGTTTCTGTTTAGAAAATGAACATGTATTCCGTCCGCAATTGCGTGCACTACTGCGTGCAAGTGCTTATGGTAATTTAAAAATTATGTTCCCAATGATTGCTACACTTGAGGAATTCCGTCGAGCAAAAGCGTTATTAATGGAGGAAAAAGACAATCTTCAAAAAGACGGTGTAGAAGTTTCTGACAGTATTGAGGTCGGAATCATGGTAGAAATCCCGTCTACGGCAGTGATTGCAAAACAATTCGCTAAAGAAGTTGACTTCTTCAGTATCGGTACAAATGATTTAATCCAATATACCATGGCTGCTGACCGTATGAATGAACAGGTTTCTTATCTGTATCAACCATACCATCCAGCAATTTTGAACCTGGTAAATAACGTCATTGAAGCCGCTCACTCTGAAGGAAAATGGGTTGGCATGTGTGGAGAGATGGCTGGAGATTCTACAGCTATTCCATTGCTTCTTGCCCTCGGCCTGGATGAGTTCAGCATGAGTGCCACTTCTATCCTGCCGGCAAGAACACAGATTCTTGGACTGGATAAAAAAGAACTTTCTAATCTGAAAGAACAATTCTTATCTTCAAGCACTGCGGAAGAAGTTCTTGCGTTGGCGAAAAGTAAAATTAAAAAATAAAATTAAGTCCTCGGTGATTGTTATAATCAAACAACCATCGAGGATTTTTATTTTAATACATCCGGTACATTCCTTGCGAGTTAGGAGTAGTATAACGAAATCCAAATTTTTCATATAATTTATCAGCAGGAATATCAGCGATTAAACTGACGTAAGAACCTTTGTATGTATGACTATCTAAATAGTTCACAATTTCTTGCATAACACGCTTCCCAAGCCCTTTTCCTTGATAACTTGGTTTAACCACAATATCTACTACATGAAAAACAATTGCCCCATCACCTACTACTCTACCCATACCAATCAACTTATTATCATCATAAATTGTCACAGCAAACAACGTATTTGGTAGCCCAATTTTAATCGCTTCTTTTTCCTTATTACTTAATCCTGCCTCGACACGGAGCTGGTTAAATGCTTCAATACTCGGAATTTTGTACTTGATTTGATAACACTCATTCATTTATTTTCCCATCCTTTTTAACTATTTATTTCTTTTATTATTTAAACATACCTTGAATAACTTTAATATAATATTTTCTTAGCTACTCCTATTAAAAAGCACTATTATGCTTAAATATAACAACTTTCATCATGGTAGGAGGGACCTTTGGATTTTCGCAGCAAGTATAATACGTACAGTTATACTGCACAAGAAGCGAATAAAGCTTGGAAAGACAAGATTAAAATTTTATTGATATCATTATTCTATTCAGTATGCCACAGATATAGGATGAGAGGTGGAATTTATTCAAAAACTCTATCTGACATCGGTATTGCATTTATAATAGAAAGTCATTATTCTAAACCAATTTTAGCAGTAGCTAAAAAGCAATGCAGCAGCTATTCTATTTTTTCTTTTATGCTTGATCATAACAAATAAGACTAGTTTAAAGCCAGACTGTGCTAATTTAATTTTATATAAAGCACTAATCCACCATATAAAAGCCTTGGTTCCGTAATTGCAAAAGCATATAAAGTGTAAAAAAACAATGGATATTATCTTGTTCAAAATCGCACTCTTGATGACCGTTTACTAAAAGGAAGTTGAAAAGGAACGTAGATGTTCCTGCAATGATATAATAATGAAACAACTTAACCAATCTTGATGTAGGCTCATTACAAATAGTACCTTTTTTTCTTTCAGCAATTTTAGACTATCTCAATAATTCACAATCAATATCAATCATTATATACTTCTTATTAGTATGTATACCCTGATTTTTAAATGTTAAAAAAGCTACCCGGAAGGCAACGTTAAAATATATTTATGTATTAAATTGTTCTTGATGCTACTCCTATACTTGCTAGAACAGTGTTCAAAATAATCAGAATCCCCTTGTTTGGATAAGAAAGAACTCTCTCTTACTTAAATAGAGAGCTCTTTCTTGTAATCTCTTCTTAACAGGGATCTTCCTATTAAAAAATCTTATTTAAATTATCAATATTGACTCTTGCGCTTTCCAGTGGATTACCATTAAAATCTTCCTGCTCCACTATAAACCATTCGACATCATGCTCTTTTCCAACGCGGAGTAATGTTTTTAAATCAAGTATACCCGATCCTATTTCTATACTCCGTTTTTTTTCATTCTCTTCTTTCATATCTTTTATATGAAGGGATACAATCCGGTTCCCATATTTATTGATAATATCAGTCGGTTCGTAACCCGCATATGTTGCCCAGAAACAGTCCAGTTCAATCTGCACAAATTCTGGGTCCGTCTGACCAAATAAAAGATCAAAACCTGTTTCTCCACCAAATGTCTCAAATTCAAAGTGATGATTATGGTAGGCAAATGTCATCCCGTTATCTTTACATCTTTGTCCAATTTCATTTAATTTTTCAGCTGTCCGTTGATAGTCTTCTTTGGTTTTCCGGTCTTTTTCAGGTAGCCAGGGACAAATCAGCAGGCTGTTTCCAATCTCTTGATTATAAGCCATCGTTTCTTTCAGCTTATCTCCGACCAATTCATCAAGCCCTGTGTGGCTGCCTGCTGCATCAATTCGTTTATCGTCCATTAATCTTTTCAATTTCTTTGCAGGTGTCTGAAAAAATCCTGCAAATTGGATTCCCTGATATCCCATGTCTGCCGCAAGACTGATAGTCTCTACTAAATTATCTGCTGCTGCTTCACGTACAGAATAAAGCTGCAATCCAAATGTACCCATCAATCCATCCCCTATCTGTTTGTAAATTCTTTACATAGTCACTTTTGTACAATTGATTTGATAGAAACGCCGTATATAGATTAGTTTATTCAGCAAAAAATTTCACCGGTTCTCCCTTGTCAGCAGATTCATAAAGTCCATTAATAATTTTTTGAATAATCACTCCCTGTTCTGCGGTACTGATTGGCTGCTCTTCGTTCAAACAGCAATCTACAAATCGTTCCATTTGTAATTCATAATTACCTTTTACTGGTAGAAAGGATGGTGTAATATCTATTAATGTATGATGTTTTTCTTGGTACATTTTTAAAGGAAAAACATCTGCTCCTCCATCCTCGCCCATCAACGAAACAGACATTTCATCATGTTTCTCTGTATTTGCGGCAAATGCCGATTCCAAAATAATCGACGCTCCATTTTTAAACGTTACCATTCCTCGTGCCATATCTTCTATAGAGAAGTTCTCCCAGTCCCAATGTCCTGCTAAGCCGACACCCGGTTTATTACCGAGCCTCTGATAAGTAACACCAAAAACAGTATCCGGTTCCGGGTATCCCATCAAGTAAAGTGCAGTGTCCAACATGTGTACACCAATATCAATAAGCGGGCCTCCCCCTTGGAGTTCCTTGTTCGTAAAAACACCCCAGCCCGGGATTCCACGGCGTCGGATTGCATGTACTCTTGCAGCATAGATTTCACCAAGTTCATTTGCATCAATAAACCGCTTTAAGGTATCTACTTCCTGTGTATGTCGAAAACTTAGCCCATAAGTCAATATTTTCCCGTATCGCTTTGCTGTTTCAGCCATTTTTTGAGCCTCCTCCACAGTCATCGCGGGAGGTTTTTCACAAATAACATGACAGTCTGCCTGAAGTGCTGCAATTGTTACACCAGCATGAAATTTATTGGGCGTACAAACACTTACTACATCAAGATCTGTTTCATTCAACATTTTCTGGTGATCTGTAAACACTTGATTAATATTAAATGTTTTAGCAGCGGCTTTCGCATTGTCTTTGGACACATCTGTGATAGCAACAATTTCCACCTTATTCTTCTGTTTCAGATAATTGGGGATATGCACCGCCGTCGCAATACCTCCTGCTCCTATAATACCGACACGTAAAACCTTGTCCATTCCTATTCCCCCAGTAATTCAATTAGTTCAATCCGCCGATTTTCTTCCTGTGATAAAACTGCCGCTTCGTTCAGACGGGTTAATTGAATAACATCTTCTTCTGTGATGGATGGTTTCGATTTGCCCTGTATTGCTGCAGCCCACTGTTCCATTGGAATTAGAAGAGATTCCGTCGCATCCTCAGGCTTTATCCATCCGTTCCCAGCGAATTGGCTGCTTCTTAAACGAATCTGTTCATCTTCAATAAGCAGTGTCCCCTCTGTTCCGTAAAGTTCTAATTGAAAAGGGCTTCCATCTGATAAGAAGCTTGTTTCAATAACTCCCAAGCTGCCTGATTCATATTCCAAAATAACAATAGCATTATCATCTGCACCAAGGTTTCTTGTGGAACGGAGTGATGCTTGCAATGCTTTCACAGGACCAGCAAGCCGGTTAGTCAAATAGAACGGATGCGCTCCAAGGTCAATGAGTGCCCCTCCTCCGCTCTGTGCTATATTAAAGAAACGTTCCGGCAGCCATCCATAATCCCCCTCTCCAGCAGCTACAGCACCATTATGTGCAAAACGGCAGCGTATTGTGGTTAAATTACCAAGCCATCCTTCGTCTACTGCTTTTTGTGCATACACATAATAATTCGTTGTGAGTCTTGGTAGGGAAACCATCAGGTGTACCTGATTTGCTTTCACAGTTTCATAGATTTCTTCGCATTCTTCAACTGTAAATGCCAATATCTTTTCCGTAAATATATGCTTTTTATGTTTTGCTGCAGTGATAATGATATCTTTATGCAAACTTGTCGGTGTCGTAACAACGACAGCGTCTATTTCCGAATTGTCCATGACAGATTGGAAGTCCCTTTCAAAGGGAACTCCCAGCTCCTCTGCCCATTTTCTTCCCCGCTCTTCCTCTTCATCCCAGACAAGCTGGACAGAAAGATACTCGTTTTCGTTCACTTCTCTTGCGTAATCATCTGCATGTACATGCCATCTGCTAAGTAATGCAACATTTATCATTTTTTTCCTCCTCTATATAAGACAACGTATCGTTTAGGTAAATATCTTTTATTTTATTTACAGGAAACACTCCGATTAAAAGTAAACTGCTTTTCCTGTCTTCGCAGATTCATAGATTGCCTCCAAAATTTGCGTAACCACAAGTGCTTCTTCAGGTTTTACCGTTGGTTCTGTATCATTTATAATACTCTCTATCCACAATCTTGATTCCAAATCGGCGTCATTTTCTGCTTTTCCTTCATAAAATGCTACACCACTAGTAGAGAGATCAATCTCTCTAGTATATAGTTTTCCGAAATCTTCCCCATTAATTCGCAAACCGTCTTTCATATCTGCGCCGCCCTCAGTACCACTAAGCGTACACTTCGCTTCGTCAACATCTAATGAATTTAATGCCCAGCTTGCCTCCAGGGTAATTGTTGCCCCGTTCTCCATTGTAATAAAACCAAATGCAGAATCTTCTACTGTAAATTTTTTCGGATCCCAGGGTCCCCATGCATTTGCAGCATCTTTCTTTTTGCCTAATTTATGATACGTGTTTCCCATAACCGATTTGGGTTTATAATTGTCCATCATCCATAAGGTAAGATCAAGCGCATGTGTTCCGATATCAATTAGCGGGCCGCCCCCCTGCTTTTCTTCATCCAAAAATACTCCCCATGTCGGTACAGCGCGACGACGAATCGCGTGTGCCTTTGCGAAATACACCTCTCCTAAATCTCCACGTTCTGTTACCTGATGCAGATGCTGACTGTCGGGTCTAAAACGGTTATTATAGCCAATCGTCAATTTCTTTCCTGTACGATGTGCTGTTTCTACCATTTGTTTTGCTTCCTCCGAAGTTTTAGCCATCGGTTTCTCACACATTACATGCTTCCCGGATTCCAGTGCAGCAACCGCTATTTCTGCATGAGAGATATTCGGAGTTAGAACATGCACCACATCAATCGTCTGATCTTCCAATAATTTTTGGTAGTCTTCATATACGGTTGCGTCTTCTGTTCCGTATTCCTGAGCTGCTTTTATTGCTTTTTCTTTCTCAATATCACAGAATGCTACTAATGTTACTTCCTTTATTTTTGATAGGCTTGGAAGGTGTTTCCCGTTAGCAATTCCTCCACATCCGATAATAGCTATATTTAATTTTTTCGTCATATTCAAATTCCTCCTGTTTTTCAAAAATATTTATATTCTCTTCATTTAATCAAAGCAAATTTCTGATTTCTTTTCACTGGATGCATACACGCCAGTGAGTATCTTCATCACTTCTACTCCATCCTCTACTGGACTGATGTTTTTTTGTTCTCCTTTTACACAGGAGATGAAATGGTCTATCTCCTTTTGAAATCCTCTATTAAAATCAAAAGACAGAAAATCAATCTGTGGTGTTGTATTTAAAATCGTATTATTTTTCTCCGCAATAATCTGTAATTTCGGTTCAATTTCAGCTCCTCCCTTGTCTCCGAACAGACTGACATTAACAGATTCCTCTTTTGCATGAAGTGTATAGCTAACATCTACCATCAATGAAGCACCATTCTCAAAACGAATGATTGCATTTGCCATATCCTCCACTGTATTTTTTCCAGGATCATAATCTGCCGCTTGATAAAAAGATTTATTAGCAATGTTCGAACGATTTCCAAGCTTATTATAGGTGTTTCCACTAATTGATTTTACTTTGGGTTTCCCCATCAGATACCAGCACAAGTCAATGACATGAACACCCAAATCAATTAGTGGTCCGCCTCCCGAACGATCTTTATCAGCAAACCATCCTCCTGGATTACCAAGCGCACGAATACAAGATGCTTTAGCATAATAAATCTCTCCCAAATCACCGGTATCGATAAATTTCTTTAAAACACGTGTGTTTGTTCCAAAGCGGCGGACAAATCCAACTTGCAGTGTCTTTCCATTACTTTTCTTTACTGCTTTTTCTATCTGATATGCTTCCTTCATTGTCTTACAAAGCGGCTTTTCAACTAAAACATGTTTGTCTGCCTGCAACGCTGCAATTGCGATTTCTGCGTGTGTATTATTCCATGTGCAGATACTTACTGCATCAATTTCAGAATCCGCCAATAAATCATGATAGTCCGTCACATATTTGGAAGCGCCATATTTCTCGGCTTTCCTGTATGCTCGATCTTTATTTAAATCACAAACAGCATAAATCTCTGTCTCCATATTATTTTTATAGGATTCAAAATGCATTTCAGAAATGGAACCGGCGCCAATAATACCAACTTTGATCCTCTTCACTATGCATCCTCTTTTCTTATTTCAGATTTTGTTCCAGATGTTCTGAACATTGTTCAAACTGATTTTTGTAGCTTGTTTGCATTCTTCCATTCCTTCGAATTCAATCGAAATGTATCCATCATAGCCGGATTGCTTGATAATATGGATGATATCGTACAGGTTGATATCTCCATGTCCACTGATTGCTCCGCGCAAAAAATTACCTGAAGCTGTTTGAAACCAGCCCTCACCAAGATGATGCGAAGATGCTGGACGATAATAGAAATCCTTGATATGCACCATGGAGGCATCTTTTATATTTTTCTTCACGGCAGCAACAGGGTCTTCATCCACACAGAGGAAATTTCCGACATCCAAAGTCGTTTTAAAATTTTCCCGGTCCACAATACTAAGCAGACGCTGAATCCGATCGCTTGCCTGAACATAAAAACCGTGATTTTCAATGCTGGTAACAATATCGTATTTCTTTGCGTAGTCAGCTATCCGTTGGCAGGCTTCCACCAACCTTGGCAAGTCTTTTTCAAACTGTTGAATCGATGTTTCCTGAGTTGGATTAAATGAAACATCATGCCGCATCCGCTTAACACCTAACGCGTTAGCAATATCTATTTCTTTTTTGACACGTTCCACCTCCTGTTCAAATGCTTCTTCTGTAGCCGGCAGAAAATCTGCTCCAATAGCATAATTAGATATTTCAATTCCAACCTCTTTTGCCTTTTTTTTAATTTTTTTAATTAAATCCGGGTTATCGGTCAACGTGTAACCCATCGGCACCAGTTCAATATGCTCTCCGCCCTGGGCTGCTGTCCAATCAATAACATCTAAAATGGTCATTTCCCCGTCATTCAGCGTTTTCACTAAACTATAAGAACTTATACCAAGCTTCATCTACGAATACCTCCAGTAGTTATTTATTTCCCTTTCATATAATCTAGTGCAATTAAAATTTTCATATCTGAACAAACGATACCTCTCCAGAAATACGACGATATTATCGATACTTGTCCTGTGTGCTTTCAAACCATCCTTTATTTCGTAATATCCAATCATATATTTCTTGATGACAAACAGAAAGCGATTACATATCATCATGTATTCTATGCTCAATTGGTTAAACATATTGACATGTTTTTTCACTCTAACGACTTCTTCAATAAATTCCTTTGGTGTATTCGTTCAAAGTAGGCTGATAATGAATAAGACTTTAATTGTTAATCGTTTTCTTTCCAACGATTATAAGCATCTTGATGGATTTCGACGTAACGTTCAATATTCATTTTTTCAATGGTATCTACATAGTTATCCCAGTTAGATAATGGCTCCACACCTGTAATAAATTTCGCTTCCATCTGTTCTACATAAGATTTCAAGTCTACTTCAATATTATTTACTTCTTTTTGCTCCTCCTTTGTCAAATAAACAAGCGGGTATCCGATTTCACCATATGGTTCAATCTTTTCAGCTGTTTCTTTCTTAATAAATTGTTCAAATACAGTATCTTCTCCTAGACTGTCCAAATCATTTCTTAATGATGGTGTCGTAATACCATAGTCAGGGGTGAGCGAACCTCGATAATCCTCCGAAGACTCATATCCTTCCGGTGTATCAAGCTTCTGCTTTGTTCCTTTTTCTTCGTCCTCCCACTCCCATAGATACCCTTCTGGTCCCATATTCAAATATTCAAATCCTTCGCTGGAATAGAAATGATCAATCCAGCGAATCGATGCTTCTGGATTCGGATTGTTTTCTGAAATAGAGAAGATACCTCTTGTCATCCCATGCCCCAGAGGGATGACAGGATCTTTTGAATCATCATTTGTCAAAGGATAGAACATTGGATTCTCAACAGCTTCTTCTTCTGATTCTCCTGTAGTAAAGAAAGAGTACCAATCCGGGAAAACACCTATGCGGCTGTCTTGTCCTTTAGCCTTTTTCTGTTCATCAGACTGGGAAAATGTTTCTGAATCCAATAATCCTTCTTCATATAGTTTATTCATATATGTTAAATATTCTTTATATGCTTCCTCCATTGGTGTATAACGCACTTTTCCGTTATTTTCTTCAATCCCCCATTCTTTGATGCCAAATGCGGCAAGCAGCCATGGACGAGAGCTCTCCATTTTCACGTCCAGTAATGGAATTTCATCAGCTTGTCCATTTCCGTTTGGATCCTCTTCTTTAAACCGTTTCAATAATTCATAAAATTCATCTGTTGTTTTAGGTAATTCTTCAACCCCTAGTTCTTCCAACCATTTCCCGTTATACCATAATGGGCCTGTATACCACTGAGCTGTGGTTTCATCACTAACCATTGGCAAGGAATAGATATGTCCATCAACGGTTGTAATCGACTTTTTAATATCCGGTCTTTCTTCCAGCAATTTTTTCAGATTTGGTGCATACTCTTCTATCAATTCTTCTAGCGGCATGAGTACACCCTGCTCTCCATAATCCACTTCCATCCCAGGAGTCAAATTATCCGTTCCTGCCCCATAAATAATATCACCTGTATCTCCGCTGGTAAAAGCCAGGTTCAGTTTTGTCTGAAAATCACTGATTGGTGGCGTAACGTATTGGAATTGAATGTTGGTCTTCTCTGCATAGTCCTTCAGCAGTTCCATGTTTTCCCATTCTTCGACTCCACTTCCTGGAGCCATCATTGTCAACTGTATTTCTTCATCCACAATGGGGAATCCTTCTTTGTTGACCTCAGCTTCTGCTGCTTTTTGCGCGTTTGCATCTCTTTTTTGCGTTTCTTCATCTGAACCACATGCTGCCAATATGGCAATGAATAAAATTAAAGTTAGAAGCAACCTCCAAGTATGTTTCACTGTTATTCTCCTTTCCATTTTCTAAATAATACTTAAAATTCATACTATTTATCTCTAACCTTTTAGCGAACCGATCATAACCCCCTTTACAAAGAAACGTTGTAAAAATGGATAAACAATAATAATTGGCAAGGTGGAAACAATCATTACACCATATTTGATAACTGCTGCAAGTTGTTGTTTACTGTGCATCGCTTCTGCCATACTTCCTGTTATATCCGTATTTTGTGAAGCCATTTCTTGTAGAACAAGTATTTCCCTCAGAACAAGCTGAAGCGGAAACAATTCTTTGTCCGATAAATAAATTAATGCATTAAAATAGCCATTCCAATGACCTACACCATAAAATAGTCCCATTACTGCAATAATCGGCATAGACAAAGGCAATATAATTTTGAAAAACATTTTAAAATTAGATGCCCCGTCAATAATTGCCGCTTCCTCCAGTTCTTTCGGAATCGTTGACTGGAAAAATACTCTTGCAATAACGATATTCCAGACAGCTGCAGCATTTGGTAAAACCATCGCCCAAATAGTGTCTATTAACCCAAGACTTTTGACAACCAGATAAGTTGGAACCAGCCCACCACTGAAAAACATAGTAAGTACAAACATAGCCATGAATAAATTTCTTCCCTTAAAATCCTTTCTCGACAAGGCATATGCTGCAGGTATCGTGACTGCAAGGTTAATGGTTGTCCCCAACACTGTATAGAATACGGTATTTAAATACCCTTTCCAGATTGCACCATTCTCAAAAATAATGTGGTACCCTTCAAACGTTATTCCTTTAGGAAAAAGCCACATTTTTCCTGAGTTCACATCAGCAGGATCACTAATGGATGCGCTGATTATATAGATCAGAGGATACAGCACAATCAATGTAGCAAAACCCAGGAAAACATAAATCAGCATTTTTATTATCTTATCGGTCATTGTTTCACTGATAGCTGAATTCATTAACATCTTCTCCTTTTACCATAAACTTGTTTCTGACCGTTTTCTTGCAATTTGATTGACAGTAATAAGTAGAATTGCGTTAATTACTGAGTTAAATAGACCGACGGCGGATGCAAAACTGTACTGTGCATCTAATAAACCAGCCTGATAAACAAATGTTGCAATAACATTAGACGATTCCAAGTTAAGCGGATTTTGTAAAAGTAAGATTTTCTCGAACCCCATCGCCATGATATTTCCTAGATTCATAATTAACAATATAATCATTGTCGGTACGAGAGCGGGAATGTTGATATGCCAGATTCGCTGCAACCTAGATGCTCCATCAACAATCGCTGCTTCATGATGCTGAGGGTCCACTCCTGAAAGCGCCGCCAAATAAATAATCGTTCCCCAGCCCGTACTTTGCCATACGCCGGAAAAAACATATACTGTCTTAAACCATTTCGGATCACTCATAAAAGGAATTGGATCAAATCCCAATAATGTAAGCCCATGGTTTATAATCCCCGTTGCAGGAGAGAGAAAAGCAATAATCATACCGGCCATTACTACGACTGATATAAAATGAGGCGCATAAGTGACCGTTTGTACCGTTCTTTTATACAGTCCATCCTTTGCTTCGTTCAAAGCCAACGCCAAAATAATAGGTAGTGGAAATCCGATAATTAATTCATACACGCTGAGTCCCAACGTATTCTTTATAAGATCCCAGAAATAATAAGAATCAAAAAATCGTTTAAAATGTTCCAGCCCTACCCATTCGCTTCCCCAAATACCGCTCGAAGGAATAAAATCTTTAAAGGCAATTTGAACACCGTACATAGGAATATAATGAAAAATAAAAAAGTACAAAAAGGCAGGTAAAATAAAAATGTACAGTTGCCAATTCTGTAGTATTTTTTTCTTCTTCTTTTTTGGCTTCGGCAATTTTGTCGAGGCTTTCCTGTTTTTTGGTGTTTGTCGTTTTTCCTCCTCGGTTAAGACCGTTGCTGTATTTGAATCCATATCTTCTCCCCCTTCATGTAACTGCTTTCATTCTAAATTTTTCAGAATAGAGGTTCAATATGTATATTTGGTTAAAAATTGTCTCTCTATCCTGCAAAAATCACTTTACCACCCGCACACCAATAAACTTAAATATTTAAGATATGTTGAATTTGTTCACCTATGTTAAATATGACACAATTATGATAAACACTGTAATGATGCTATTTTCTTTTCTCTCTATGTATTAGAAGCAAAACCCGTTTGACACTTTTAGAAATTATAAAACTGAAACAAAAAGAATGCGTTTACTCCAAAAAAGAACAATGCATAAGAAATATATTTAGACTTTTGTGAGAAGAAGACAAATGAAAAGTAATCTGAGAAACTCCCCTATTCAATTATTCTGTTCTTTTGCCTTCGTTTGTTCATCTGCTTGTGAAAATGTCTCCATCGTCTTTACTTGCAAAAACCAAATTAAACTTCATTTATTAGAGGGATGGTGTATTTAAATTTGATATTTATCATATTTGAATAGGGAATTAATGATTTCATATTGCTCCACCCCTCCATATCGCCACCTAGCGCCATCAGTTTAACTCTATCTCTTTATATACGATAGGAAAACCTTCTATATTTGAAGTCGCGCAACAAGTCCAGCAATCATTGCGATAGTATTACAATAGAGCTTTTCCTTGCTTCTCTGTATATAGAACAATAACTCGACAAAGGCTTTTTTGAAATACTGCACAAGACGACGAACTTTTAGTATTTATATATTAACGAAAAAATTCTACCAATAACTAGGAAATCTAGTTACTCTTCCAGCTATCATAGGCTTCCTGATGAATTTCAACATATCTCTCAATACCCATTCCTTTTATTGTTTCTACATAATTATCCCAATTTGAAATTGGTTCCACACCGGTGATAAATTTTGCTTCCATCTGTTCCACATATGACTCCAAATCTACTTCAATCGCATTTATTTCTTTTTGCTCTTCTCTTTTTATACTTACTTCAGGAATAGCAACCTGGTAATATGGTTCTCTTTTTTCTTCTGTTTCATCAATTGTAAAAAGAGCAAAATTATCAGGCTCTTCTTTTACATCTAGAGGAGGATTCAAAAATGGTGCTGCAATTCCATACGACGGTGTTAACGTTTTACGGTAATCTTCTGTATTGTCATACTCTTCAGGTAGAGGAAGCTGATTTCTTTTATTTTTTTCTTCATCAGCCCATTCCCATCTATATCCCTCAGGTCCCTGATCGAGGTAAACTCCTCCATCCTCGGTATAAAAATAATCTACCCATCTGATAGATGCCTCAGGATAAAGGTTTTCTTTCGTTAAAATAAAAGCGCCGCGGCTAAAACCTTGCGATGCAGTTACGATTAACTCATCCGATACCGGACTCGTTAATGGAACAGTCATTGGATTATTTATGGCTTCATCATTTGCCTCCCCAGTTAAAAAGTAAGAATAGTAGCCACCAAGCAGACCAATTTTATTTTCCTGTCCTTTTGCGGTTACCTGGTCTTCAGATTGAGAGAATATCTCGGGATCCAACAAGTTCTCCTCATATAATTTGCTCATATATATTAGATATTCTTTATAATTTTCCGTTATTGGCGCATAGCGAACTTCTCCATCAATTTCTTCTATACCTTGGCTTTTTAAACCAAAAGCGTTAAGAAATAGCATTCTAATAGGTTCTATTCCTTCACTGCTGATTGGAATTTCATCCGCTTTTCCATTTTCATTTGGATCTTCATCCCTGAATTGAATTAATAAATCATAAAGGTCATCTGTTGATTCAGGCAACTTCTCTATCCCCAAAGAATTCAGCCATTTTCCGTTATACCACACAGGATTCACCCATTTTCCTCTGTGATCCGTATTAATGTGTGGCAAAGCATAAATATGACCGTCTGCTGAAGTAATCGATTTTTTGATATCTGGTCTTTCTTCTAGTACTTTTTTGATGTTTGGTCCATACTCTTCAATTAGATCCTCTAAAGGTAAAAATTGACCCTGTTCTCCATATTCTCCTTCCATACCTGAAGTCAAATCAATTGGCCCATAAATAATATCATCTAAATCACCACTGGATAGAGCAAGATTTAAGTTTGTGCCAAAGTCACTGGCTGGAGGAGTATTAAATTCAAATTGAATATTGGTTTCTTCTGCATAATCTTGAAAAAAGGGCATATCCTCCCATTCTGTACCTTGTGCATTAGGCCCCATCATCGTCATCGTAATTTCTTCATCTACAATTGGAAAACCTTCTTCCCTTACCTCTATATTGTCGGCATGTTGCCCATTCTCCTCTATATCCGATGAACAAGCTGATATTAAACCTATTGCAACAATTGTTACAAGTATCATCATCACTTTGTTCCCCATCCACAAACTCCTTTCTTATTGTTCCATATTGACTAGATTGATTTACGCAATACTTATAAGCCCCCTCTATTTTGTAATTGTTTACATATTAGTACGTATTGAAAACGTTCACAATATGTATATTTATATATAAATTGTCATTGTTATTAACTAAACCTTGCTTACAAAGGTTTTATGCTTTATGTGATATGTAAAACTTGTTACAATATGCCGATTATTACAAAAACAAAAAAGGAACCCTTGGTTCCCCTCATTGTGTTATCTATTAAACCTGCGATATTGTCCAGGTGTAATCCCAACATTCTTTTTGAATTTCCTGGTAAAATTAGCAACATCCTTATACCCGACATTCAAAACAATCTGTTTGATTGAATCATTGCTTTTTACCAACTGCTGTTTAACATAATTCATTCTTAGCTCTTGTACATATTCAGAGAAATTAACACCAGTTTGATCTTTAATAAAACGACTGACATATGATGCTGATAGTTGGAATTCAACTGCAATTTTTCCCAGCGACAGATCGTACTGTTCAAAATGGATTTGTATATAGTTTAGGATATCTTTTCTTAACTGATCATTATGACTCTCTTTATCTTTTGCAACTTCTCTACACACTTCCTGAATCATTGTCAACAGGTCTTTATGCAGCTGTTCAGACGAACTAAATTCTGCAAGTTTATCAATATTTTGTATGTGGTTCCTGAGTCCAAGATCCGATATTGTTTTAATAACCGTATTAATAATGTCATAGTATATCAGCTTCACAGCGTGCAGTGGAAGTCCTTTCTTTGTATGCAGTGAAAAAATATCAGTTAATGTTTCCTTTGCTACTGCCACATTACCCTGTTTTAAACTTTGTACCAATTTTATTTGTTCTTCTCTGGGATAACCAAAGACCTGCTCCTGTTCTAAACTGATGTCTTCAAAGTTAATGATACTCCCCACTGGATACATAAATTTATAATCCATAGCTGCGAGGGCTTCAATGTAAGAACGATTGATTGATTTTTTTTCATTACAAATTCCTCCCACACTAATGGTAGGATCTGAAGAAAGCATCTTTCTCATATAATATTGTATTTCTCCAATTACCTGTCCTCTTTCTTTCCAAACATTTCCTTGTCTTTTCTCCAAGCCGATAATCAATGCAAAGGTATCATTGTAAAGTAAATTGACAGCCTGGCCAACGGCATTCATCAGTGCAAGTTCCGAAAAATCCTTTAATATTTTCTCTCTTGCTTCTACCACATTTGCTTTAACGTTTTTTTCCTCAAAAAAGATTATGGCAACAAAGTAGGCTTCCGCTTTTATCGGAATATGCAATGTATCCAGCATTTTTTCTATTTCTTTCTCGTCATTTATATCTCCTCTTAACAAACGGACCAACAGTTGCTCTCTTGCAAAAGGCTGTTGTAAATCGACCGTTTCATTAATCAACTGATAGTCGTGATAAATATGTGAAATACGGTGCTGAATGGTTTCCAATTCATTTTTATTTTCATTATTATGGCCATCATTTGTCAGTTCAAACAATCTTTTTATCGGTTTGTATTGATTTCTGCCCAAACAAACAGCAAGTACGATGCCCAGCACAAAAATACCTGTCATGATCAAAATGATTAATTGTTTTGTATGCTGCAATTTTCCAAAAAACTGATCTGTATCCATAATCGTTACAAACGTCCAATCACTGTCTTCTGATTTAACTGTTGAACGTGAATACTCATTCCCGTTAATTTTTAAATTATCAATCCCCTCCTTATTTCCAATAACTCTCCCTAAATTTGATTGTGCAATTTCTTCATCATGTATTGCAGCTGCAACTTCTTCATTATTTTCATTTAAAATATACGCATTTCCTTCAAAATCGCCCAGAATTGTTTCCATCTGGTCATTCATCATGGATTCCTTAATAAAAAACATCACCGTTCCATACGGTGTTGGATTATTTGGTGCAATTGGGTACAAATAAGCGACAACACGTTCCTTATTTCCTTCGTTTGTAATGATATTCTCAGCAGATTTGATTATTGGTAAATTCGTATGCAATTCTTCTATGAATTGCTCTTTTTCCCAATCCTCAAACTGGTATTTTCTTTCTAAGAGTACATTAAGCGGATAAGAACCATTGGTAGAATATAAAATATCTTTCGAATGATAATAAACAAATAATTCTTCTATAATAGAACTGTTTGCTTTATATTTTTTCAACTCATCGATGGCCTCACCACCGTAATAATCATCACTCACCATATAGGGAGTTAAACGAGGATCATAGGATATCCTTGCCGCAAGCGTTTTCAATTCATTCATTCTTCCATCTGTCAATTGTTTAACTTGTTCCAGTTTACTAATATTGGCTTGTTCAATTTCTTCACGTAAACTGGAAACTGAATTTTTGTATACGATAAAACTCAAAATAGAAAATGGAATCAGAAATATTAATAGGTAGGAGACAATATATTTAAATAATAAGCGGGATTTTATCCATTTAAATTTTGACACCTCCCTGGCCCCCTTTATTTTCAATTCATCTTTTTTTCTTCCAATTGAATAAAAGCTCTATGAGCAAACCATGTAATAGGAAAAATAGTCAATGACACTCCAAGAAAGAAAGTCAGCACCGGAAGATATACAAATAAATAATACAGCAGTAAAATACATAGCATCATGGCAACAGTCTCAAAAGGCCGGGAAAATGCTATGAAAAAAGATTGTTTGAAATATTGAAAGTATTTTAACTGATAACGTGCAAATACAGGAAAGAAATATAATAGAACTACGGTATATAGTAAAACGATAAATAATAATAAAGAATGAAGAAACGCAGATTGGATTACTTGTTTAGAGATGTTCAAATCTATATAGAGAAAGATACCTATAACTATAAGAACAATTCCGAGTCCATTTGATCGTAGAAATTGTTTCTTATATGTATGAAGAAATATCTGAAAAACAGGCGCATCATATCCTTCCTGAAACCATTTACTTATAACTGTAGTCACCGCAACAGTTGCCGGAATAACCCCAAACAGCCCAAGTCCCAATATAGTAAATATAAGCCAGAGTATCTGCAAGTAGATCATTTTAGAGAGCCAATTTCCAAAATCATAAAAAACCTTAATAAAGCCGTTTAATGCTGACATATTTACACTCCCATTTAATATTGTCGTATCCTTACAAATAAATCCTCCAATACGTCAAAATATTCGTATTTATCAAATAATATTTTTTATAACTTATAGGTTCCATATAACAAACATATCATATTTAACCATCTTTTGGTAGTCCAAATTTTTCGTTTTTTCAATATATTTTCACCCTCATAATATACACTTTTTCACAATTTACTTTTTCTCTCCATCAAAAATTTTACTGTATCACATTCTCTAAAATAAAATTTTATCCTTTCCTGATATAAAAAAACTAATAAAAGAATGTCTAATTAAAAACCCCCTGCCTACAATGAATGCATCATCGTAAACAGAGGGTTCTGCATTTTATTTGATCTATTATTTATCAGCCAAATTATAAAATGAAGTTAAACCGCCATATACACCCATACCAGCTAATTCATCTTCAATACGAAGTAACTGATTGTATTTCGCAACACGGTCGGTCCGTGATGGCGCTCCTGTTTTAATTTGACCAGCGTTTGTAGCAACTGCGATATCTGCAATGCTTGTATCTTCTGTTTCACCAGAGCGGTGAGAAACAACAGCAGTATAGCCGGCGCGTTTTGCCATTTCGATTGCTTCAAACGTTTCGGTAAGCGTACCGATTTGGTTCACTTTAACAAGGATGGAGTTTCCGATTCCTTCTTCGATACCTCTGGAAAGTTTGTTTGTGTTTGTAACAAACAAGTCGTCACCTACTAATTGTACTTTATCGCCAATACGCTCTGTTAATACTTTGAAGCCTTCCCAGTCGTTTTCATCCAGGCCATCTTCAATGGAGATGATTGGGTATTTGGAAATCATTTCTTCATACCAGTCAACCATTTCTTCAGCAGTACGTACCACGCCTTCACCTTTTAGATTGTATTTCCCGTCGCTGTAGATTTCAGAAGCAGCCACGTCCATTGCAAGTTTTACTTCTTCACCAGGTTTATAACCGGCAGCTTCAATGGCTTCTACAATAGTTTGAAGTGCTTCTTCATTGGAACCAAGGTTTGGAGCAAATCCACCTTCGTCACCAACGCCTGTATTGTAGCCTTTGGATCCTAATACTTTTTTCAAAGCATGGAAGATTTCCGCACCTGTGCGTAATGCTTCTTTGAAAGAATCCGCACCTACAGGCATAATCATGAATTCTTGGATATCTACATTATTATCCGCATGCTCTCCACCATTTAGGATGTTCATCATTGGTGTTGGCAGTGTTTTAGCGTTGAATCCGCCAAGATAATTGTATAAAGGAACTTCTAAATAATTTGCTGCTGCGCGGGCTGCTGCCATGGATACGCCCAGGATAGCATTCGCACCCAGTTTTCCTTTATTTTCCGTACCATCTAAATCAATCATTAATGCATCAATGATGTTTTGACGTGTTACATCTAAACCGATTAATTCAGGAGCGATGTTTTCATTCACATTTTCTACTGCTTTTTCTACACCTTTTCCTAGATAACGGTCTTTGTCACCATCACGTAATTCTACTGCTTCATATTCCCCTGTGGAAGCACCGCTTGGTACGATTGCCGAGCCAAATGCTCCAGATTCAGTGAAAATTTCTACCTCAACAGTAGGGTTTCCTCTTGAGTCTAATATCTCTCTTGCGTAAACGTCCGTAATATATGGCATTATTTTTTCTCTCCTTTACATGTAGGATGTAAGTTTTTTATTTTTTTATTAAAGATGAACCGGTCATTTCTTCCGGTTTTTCTACATTGAGTAAATCTAATAAAGTTGGTGCTAAGTCAGCAAGAATACCGCCGTCCCGTAGTGTGATATCATCTTTGGTAACAATAACAGGAACCGGGTTGGTTGTATGAGCCGTCATTGGTTTATCTTCCAATGTGATTACTTCATCTGAGTTACCATGGTCAGCGGTAATAATCGCATGCCCGCCTAACTCGGTAATTTTGTCTACAATTTTACCCAAACATTCATCCACTGCTTCAATTGCATCAATCGTCGGCTGGAGCATACCTGAGTGACCAACCATATCCGGATTAGCAAAGTTTAAAAGAATGGCATTCTGCTCTCCGCCATCAAGCTCTGATAATAACGCGTCCGTTACTTCATAAGCACTCATTTCCGGTTGCAGGTCATAGGTTGCTACTTTCGGCGAATCGATAAGTACACGTTTTTCACCGTCAAATTCTTTTTCACGTCCACCGCTCATAAAGAAGGTAACATGTGGATATTTTTCTGTTTCTGCAATACGCAGCTGATTTAAATCATTCTGTGCCAGAACTTCTCCAATCGTATTGTCGAGATTGACCGGTTTGTATGCAACCTGTCCATCTACCGTTTCACTGAAATTGGTCATCATAACAAACTCCAGATTCTTCGGTGCATTTTCGCCGCGGTCAAAATCTCTGAAATCATCATTCGCAAATGTTCTGGAAATCTGAATGGCACGGTCAGGCCGGAAATTATAGAATACAATCGCATCTTCGTCATCGATGGTTGCAACAGGTTTATCATTTTCATCAATGATGACAGACGGAATCACAAACTCATCATAGATGTCGTTCTTATAGCTGTCTTCCACAACTTCTGCAGCGCTATGATAAGAAGGCCCTTCACCATAAACCATTGCATCATATGCTTTTTTCACACGGTCCCAGCGTTTATCGCGGTCCATGGAATAGTAACGTCCAGATACCGTTGCAATTTTACCGACACCAAGTTCTTTCATTTTGTCCTCTGTCTGCTGCAAGTATTCACTGGCAGTTTGCGGACCGACATCGCGGCCATCCAAGAAGGCATGGACATATACCTCTTCCAAATCATAACTTTTTGCCAGTTCCAATAAAGCAAACAGATGGTTGATATGGCTGTGTACACCGCCATCGGATAACAGACCGAACAAGTGTAATGCTTTGTCATTTTCTTTCGCATGTTTTACCGCATTTACAAGTTCTTCTACTTCAAAAAAGCCGCCTTCTTCAATCGCCAGGTTCACACGTGTTAAACTTTGATAAACAATACGACCTGCGCCTATATTCAAATGACCGACTTCGGAATTTCCCATTTGACCATCTGGTAAGCCGACAGACTTTCCTGATGCTGTCAACTGATTATGCGCATAAGCATTCCAATAACGGTCAAAGTTTGGTGTTTTCGCTTGCTTGACTGCATTTCCTTTTTCTTCACTACGGATAGCAAAACCATCCAGAATAATTAATGCAGCTAATTTATCTTGACTCATTTTGTACCTGCCTCCACTAATTGAACAAAAGATTCAGGTTCTAAGCTGGCGCCGCCGACAAGTGCTCCATCAATATCTGATTGGAAAAGCAGTTCATCAATGTTTGCCGGTTTGACACTTCCGCCATATTGGATAACAACTTGATCTGCGATATCTTTGGAAGTAATGTCTGCAATGACTTCACGTGTTTTCGTACAAACTTCATTCGCTTCTTCACTGGTAGCTGTTTTTCCAGTTCCGATTGCCCAAATAGGTTCATACGCAATAACGGTTTGTGCTACTTGCTCATCTGATAATCCGGCTAATGCTTTTTTCACTTGGCCACCGACAACATCCATTGTTTCGTCTGCTTCACGCTGTTCTAACGTTTCTCCTACACAAACAATTGGTGTTAAGCCATGTGCAAAGGCCGCTTTTGTTTTCTGATTAACAGACTCATCGGTTTCTGCAAAATACTCACGGCGCTCCGAATGTCCAATGACAACATGAGTAACACCAATATCTGTTAACATTGAAGGGCTTACCTCTCCGGTATAAGCACCTGATTCTTCAAAGTGCATATTTTGTGCTGCAACTTTCACATTGGAACCTTTTGCTTTTTCTACAAGCGCAGGTAAATGGACGAAAGGAGCACAAACAATAGCTTCCGTGTTGCCGCTTGGCGTCTTAGGAATGACAGCGTCCATAAAATCAGTAGCCTCTGCCAATGATTTATTCATTTTCCAGTTTCCTGCAATAATTACTTTACGCATATGTCCACCTCATCTATTTTATTATTTATCGTTTAATGCATCGACACCTGGGAGAACTTTCCCTTCCATAAATTCCAAGGAAGCTCCGCCGCCGGTTGATACATGATTCATTTCACTTGCCAAGTCGAATTTTTCCACTGCGGCTGCAGAATCTCCGCCTCCGATAATCGAAAATCCTTCTGTTTCCGCGACAGCATCAGCAACTGCTTTGGTCCCGCCGGCAAACGCATTTAATTCGAATACACCCATTGGTCCATTCCAAATCACTAATTTGGAGTCTTTGATAATCGAAGCGAATTTTTCGCGTGTTTTTGTACCGATATCCAATGCTTCCCAATCAGCAGGAATTTGGTCGATAGCTACAATTTTCGTATTTGCGTCTTCTGAAAAATCATCAGCTACAACGGCATCAACTGGTAAAACGAAATTCACGCCTTTGTCTTGTGCTTTTTGCATAAATTCTTTTGCTAAATCAATTTTGTCTTCTTCCAATAGAGATTTTCCAATTTCGTGCCCTTGTGCTTTAACAAACGTATATGCCAATCCACCACCGATAATCAGGTTATCCACCTTATCAATCAGATTGTCAATCACGTTAATTTTATCTTTTACTTTTGCTCCGCCGATAATTGCTGTGAACGGACGTTCCGGATCTTCCAACGCTTGACCGAGAACTTCTATTTCTTTTTCCATTAATTGACCAGCTGCAGCTGGAAGTTTTGTAGCAACACCGGTTGTAGAAGCATGTGCACGATGCGCTGCTCCGAATGCATCATTGACATAAACATCGGCCATATCAGCAAATGCATTCACGAGTTCCGGATCATTTTTCTCTTCGCCAGCTTCAAAACGCACATTTTCAATTAATAAAATATCGCCATTGTCTAATTGGCCAATCGCTTTATCGACTTCTTCTCCGTAGACTTCATCCGTTTTAAGGACATCTTTATTCAGTAATTCACTCAATCTTTTTGCTACCGGATCCAGGCGAAGTTCATCGACAGCTGTTCCTTTAGGGCGCCCTAAATGACTGGCCAAAATGAGTTTTGCACCTTTATCCGTTAACTCACGGATTGTTGGCAATGCCGCACGAATACGCGTATCATCTGTGATTTCACCATCTTTTAAAGGTACGTTAAAATCAACACGGCAAAATACACGTTTTCCTTCCACTTGTAAATCAGCAATGGTTTTCTTGTTCAACGGAATCCCTCCTAATTTGGTATAGACAACTCTTGTTATTATACCATTTTATCTTGCTTTACTACTAATTCTACATAAGTTGAAATAAAGATTTCCCTTATAGCGACCGCTTCCGGGAAAATATATCAACTTTTGTGTTAGCAGCTTATCATTTAGTGGACTTTTGAAACTTCCTCTAAAATGAAAATAGAGGAGGAATCACTCCCTCCTCTATCTAACACCGTTCGGAGAGGCTTACCTTACAACGAACGTCATTTATAAACTTACAGTCCTTTTTCAGCCATGAATACAGCCAAGTCTACACAACGGCTGGAGTAACCCATTTCGTTGTCATACCAAGAAACAACTTTAACGAGATTATCTTCCATTACGATAGTAGATAGAGAATCAAAGATAGAAGAGTGTGTGTTTCCTACAATATCAGAAGAAACAATTGGGTCTTCTGTATATTCAAGGATTCCTTTCAATTCTCCTTGTGCAGCTTCTTTCATAGCATTATTGATATCTTCAGCAGTAACATTTTTATCAAGTTCAGCAACTAAGTCTGTTAATGAACCGTCTGAAGTTGGAACACGTACTGCGTTACCATTTAATTTACCGTCAAGTTCTGGTAATACCAGTCCAACTGCTTTTGCAGCCCCAGTTGAAGTAGGGATGATATTTTGAGCAGCTGCACGCGCACGACGATAGTCTTTATGCGGTAAATCAAGGATTTGCTGATCATTGGTATAAGAGTGGATTGTCGTCATTAGTCCACGTTTAATACCAAAGTTGTCGTGTAATACTTTCGCAAATGGTGCTAAGCAGTTTGTTGTACATGAAGCATTGGATACAACATGGTGTTTAGCCGGATCATATTGGTCGTCGTTTACACCCATAACCATTGTTAAATCTTCGCCTTTAGCCGGTGCAGAGATAACAACTTTTTTCGCGCCAGCTTGAATATGCTTTTCAGCGCCTTCTTTACTAGTAAAGATACCAGTAGATTCGATAACGATTTCTACGCCGAGGTCTCCCCAGCCAAGGTTTGCTGGATCTTTTTCAGAAAGTACAGTGATTTCTTTTCCGCCAACAACGATGTTAGAACCGTTCACACTTACTTCTTCATCTAATTTTCCATGGTTAGAGTCATATTTCAATAAGTGTGCAAGCATGTTTGCATCTGTTAAATCATTGATTGCTACAACTTCCACTTGATCATTATTTAAAGCTTGACGAAATACGTTACGTCCAATTCTTCCAAAGCCATTAATACCAACTTTTACAGCCATATTAAATTCCTCCTAAGAATTTCTTGTTTTTTTATTTATATAAAGAGGTTATCCTCTTAATATCTTTTCTGCAGCACCTTGATCGGTGATTAACATATTGCTCTTTCCCTGTTTAAAGTAAGACGTAATTGCATGACCTTTCGAAGTGCCCCCGGCAACGGTGATAACTTGCTTTGATGCATCGATATCTTCCAGTTGCAATCCGACCGTTTTCACCTTGTAAACAATACGGCCATCGACATCAAAGTAATAACCGAAAGCTTCTGAAACAGCTTGTTCTGATTTCAATAAATCAATAACCTCTTGGGGGGATCTCCTTCTTTCCGCCATACGCAGCGCATCTCCGACACCATGTATAACAATGTCAGCGTTTTTTATAACTGTTAACGCATCAATCACATGAGGTTCCTGCATGATTAACTCATAAGTGGAATCACTAATCGGATCCGGTACGTATAACATTCTGTACTGGCTATTTGATCTTCTAGCCATTTCCGAAACAATACGGGATGCTTGATTCTCCACTTTTTCCCCAATGCCGCCTCTTGCCGGAACAAATAATATATCGGTTCCTTCAGGCAATGGTTTCATTGCTTCTGCTACCGCTGCGATGGTACTTCCGCCTGTTACAGCAACCGTGTTGTCGTTTTGCAGCATAGACTGCAAATAAGTCACGCAAGCCTTTCCCATCTCTGCTTTCATTTGAGGATTATGGTCACTGTCACCAGGTACTACAATGACATTATCAATAGATAAAGTGCTTTTTAACTGGTCTTCCAAGTTCTCCAACCGGGACAAATCTCCAATCAAAGCAGCCAGCTGATCCAAGACTACTTTTCCCTCATTGGTTATAAACATACCTTTCGAGGTAACTTCAACCAAACCTTGTCCATGTAAAAAATCAATTTCTCCACGAACATGCCGCTCTGTTAAATTTGCACTCTCTGCTAAAGCCCTCCTGCCAATTGGCTGATGCACGTGTACATGCTGTAATAAAGTGTACCTTTCCTGCATCAAACTGACCAATTCAGGTACGATTTTTCTCTGTAGGGCCATGATGGATTCCATTTAAACCAGTCTCCTCCAACGGGTTCGAAAACGTCCCATGTGGTTGTTTTATGTCCCGATTCAATTTTCATTATAACATACCTTCTATAGAAAGCAAAGAAAAGGCCTGATAGAAGTACTCACATTTTATTTATTCCCATTGACTATGAACTTAAACAAAAAACCTCCCTTCTATGAGTCAGCTGGCCATATATTGACCCGCAATAAAGAAAACTTGGCATTCGTTAAAGGGAGCCTTGAAAGCGTGTTTTGCTTTCTTAGAATCCCTTATGCTCTTGAGTGCAAGCCTTTCGGCGAATGCCTTAGTTGGGGCTGGGACTGCGCTTACTCGTCCCACCGAAGACATTTGCGGTTACTCGCCCCATCAAAACCACTGCACTTATACTTGGTACCTAAAAATTTTTACTACGTCGAAATTCTTCTGCGTTAAAATTTTATACTTTCCTAACGTGTAAAAAAGACATTTTCTTTAGAACGACTCTATTCGTTCAAAGAAAATGTCTTTCTATTACTCCGCTAACAGGCTGCTGATATTTTCTATGTTTATTTCATTCCCATACACTGCACTGTCTTTATAAGCAATGACCGGAATCAGCAATTGATATTTTTCCAATAAAGCATCTGATTGGTAAATATCTATTTCTTCTACGGGGATGGCAGCTGTATTCAATAAATCCAATAATTCACGTGCTTCTACACATAGTGGACAATGCATTTTTGTATAAAATCGAATCATTACTTTTCTTTCATTCTCCTTTTACGCTTTGAGGAAGACGGAATATCCAGTTCTTCCCGGTATTTCATTACCGTTCTCCTTGCTACATAAACCTGATACGTTTCCTCCAGCTGTTTACGGATTTTTTCATCGGAAAGCGGGGATGTCTTGTCTTCCTCAGCTATAATCTGATGGACATACTGTTTCACCACAACCCGGGCAATCCCCTCTCCTTTCCTTGCTTCACGCTGCAATAGGTACTTCACCCGGAGGATACCAGCATCCGTCTGCAAATATTTATGGCTGATTGTCCGGCTAATAGTAGAAACATGAAGGTTCAAAGCATCCGCAATTTCCTGGAGCGTGAAAGGTTTTAATGCCGCTATCCCTTCCTCAAAATAAGATAACTGTTTATTTACAATGATACGCAAAACCTGTTCCAATGTCTTGCCCCGATATTGAATCGCCTGCTTCAGCATTTCTACTTCTTTCTTCTTTTCTTTTAAAAAAGCTGCTCCATCTTTTGGCATGTTCATCTGTAACATATCGTCCCGAATTTGAATGGTCGGGCTTGACCAATTAAAAAAAGATAAACGCCACTCTCCGTCTTCTTTAAAAACAGCTGCTTCTGGAATAATATACGCCGCTTCTTCCTGCTCCAATAATTTACCAGGGTTCGGGTGACATAGTTTCATATTTGTAATCAACCTGCCAGCCTCATCTTCTGTAACCGCATACGTTTCTGCTAAAGTGCCGATATCTTCTTCCGCAATCAGAAATAAGTGATTCTCAAACAAATCATCCAGAAAAGAATAATCACAACCCATTTCTTTCAACTGCAGGTGAATGCATTCTTGTAAACTTCTGGCTCCAATTCCCGGTGGATCCAGAGCTTGCAAATAGGACAGCGCCTGCTTTGTTTCTTCTATAGATAATTGGCAGTTTTCTGCCCAATCTTCCATCGATATATCCAAATAGCCATTTTCATCCAAAGAATCAATCCCGAAAAGAACAGCTTGTTTTATCCTTTCCTCTGGAATAGAAAGCATATACAGACTCTCTTTTAGTTGCTCGTACATGTTTTTTTTCGAAGCATTCATACTTTCAAGTGCATCCGTTTCTCCATGAAATTGCGTCAATACCTGTTGGTCAATAGGCTGGACATCTTCAATCAAAGGGTTTTCTTCCGCGATTTTCTGTACGTAATCGTATAATTCAATGCCGGATAGCTGAAGAATTTCGATAGATTGATGAAGCGATTGATTCATTTTCCAAGTTAATGCTTGCTGTAATACGAGACTTTGCTGCATGCTTCCCCCTCCCATTTTTTCATTAGATTGTTCTTTCGCATTGCTATCACATCAAGTTCCAATATCTACAGACACTATACTTTCTTCACCTGATTTTCCATCGTTCCAATCCCTTCGACTTCTAATGTTACATTATCCCCTGCCTGAAGCAGTCCGGACGGCTCCATCGCCATACCGACACCATGTGGGGTCCCTGTTAAAATGATATCTCCAGGCTCCAACGTCATGATTTCGGAAATAAAGTTCATTAAGAAAGGAATATCAAAAATAAGATGCTCTGTATTAGAAGACTGACGCACTTCGCCATTTACATAAGAACGGATATTTAATGCATGCGGATTATCCACTTCTTCCTTTGTAACAACCCAAGGTCCTACAGGTGTCGTATGATCTAATGATTTCCCTTGCAGCCACTGTGGTGTGCGTTTTTGCATATCACGCGCCGACGTATCATTGGCAAGTGTGTATCCGGCAATATAATCAAAAGCATCTTCTTTTTTAACTTTTGAAGCCGTTTTCCCGATAACCACGGTTAGTTCCACTTCATAGTCTAATTTTTCAGTAATGGATGGATAAAAAATAGCATCTTCCGGTCCAATAATCGCATTATCAAATTTAGCAAATAAAACAGGATAATCCGGAATATCTGATTTCATTTCATGAACATGCTCTTGATAATTTTTCCCAATACAAATCACTTTTTTAGCTTTTCCAAGCGGCATCCCCAAATGAACATCCTGAAGTGACAATGTTTCATACCCTTCTGCTTTTGAAAAAATCTTCCGCAATGCTTCAATATGTTCTTCTCCCTGTGTATAAAAAGCAGTCGGATCCGCAGGAAGCGTTTTTTCACCAAATTGTTTGGATAATGTTTCCACGTCTGCAACGGTATCAGAATCGGTTACGACCCCAACACGGTAATTTTCATCTTTCTCTTTCTGGTAAGCTACTAATTTCATCTTTTTCCCTCCCTCCTTTTATTATAGTCGAGATATCCCCGGGAAAGAAATAGATATGTCATAATTTTTTCAACCTTTTTCGAGTGTATTCATGCTATACTGGGTACCGGGAGAATGTAATAGAAAGGGGATACAACCAATGAAGAAGCAATTATTTTTTTTGGTGATTATTCTTACGGCTCTGCTAGCCGCTTGTTCAAGTAATGAAGCAGATACAGCAGAAGATGATGACGCAGAGTTACCAGAATTACCTGCTTTAGAAGTAGATTTTGATGTTCCTGAACATGTTGAAGTTGGAGAGACGATTGATTTAACTGCTCATGTCAGTTTTGAGGACGAGCCCGTTGAGGATGCCAATGAAGTTTTATTTGAAGTCTGGACGCAAGGAAATGCAGATGACAGTGTGGACATAGAAGGTACTCATCAGGAGAATGGCACATATACAGCAAGTTTTACATTTGAAGAAGAAGCTGTTTATGAAATGTATGCACATACAACAGCAGAAGGACAACATAACATGCCTTTAGAAACCGTTATCGCGGGAGATGCGGAACCATCTGAAGAAGATGCCCATGACGAAATGGACCATGAGCATCATGAGCATGGCGCAGATGAGGACGAACACGGACACGAGCATGAAGATGAATAAGAGGCTCTTTTAAACATAGGGGATGATTCATATTTCTTTTCGGTCTACATTTCGTTATACTATTAACGAGAAAGGCAAGCGGAGGGATATACGTTGATCCAGGTATACACGGACGGAGCCACAAACATGAAAATAGAAAAAAGCGGTGCCGGCATCTATATAAAGTCCGGGGAAAAGAAGCTGGAATATGCTGTTCCCCTGCCATATATGTCAAATCATGAAGCTGAATTTCACGCCATCATAGAAGCATTAAAAATTTGTCAAACAAACTTTAAGGGCGAAATCCTGTCTTTTCGGACAGATTCCAAAGTAGCAGCAGAAGTGGTCGATAAAGGGAAGACAAAAAATAAACACTTTCTTCCTTTACTGGAAACCATCCAGGCGCAAACAACAGATTTTCCATTTTTATTTATTAAGTGGATACCTGAGAAAGAGAACCACAAAGCAGATCAATTAGCTAGAAAAGCAATCCATCAACAATCATCATGATGCGCAGGATGACGTGAGAGGGAGGAATATAAAATGAGAAACATACCACTGAAGGAACAAAGCATTGTACTAATTGGTTTTATGGGTGTTGGAAAAACAACGATTGGTCAAACCGTTGCCCGAAAAATATATCGAGATTTTATTGATATTGACGAAGAAATTGAACGCAGATTTCAGATGACTCCAAAAGAAATTTTTGCAAAACATGGAGAAGCAACCTTTCGTCAGTACGAAAAAGACATCATTTCTGAGTTATGCCATAAACGGTTAAAAGTTATTTCGTTAGGTGGTGGTGCTTTTCTTCAAAAAGAAGTTCAAGATGTTTGCTTTGCCACTTCTACTGTTTTATTCCTCGATTTATCTTGGGAAAATTGGAAAGAACGGATTAGCTTATTAATAGACAGCCGCCCTGTTTTACAAGGTAAAAATATGGAGGAAATCAGAAAACTTTTTGATGACCGCCAGCCAATTTATGAAAGGCATCATTCCCGAGTCATCACAGATAATCAGGACATTGAAGAGGTTGCTGATTATATTGTAGATTCTTTAAAATTAGCTTGGGAGCTTTATAGTTATTAATTCAGCTTTCGCACCTAAGAAAGGAATGTTTGCTGAACATTTTTACCATGCACCACGTAAAATTTGTTCTGTCTGATCGAACTTTTATTTGTTTAGCTATTGCAACCGTATAGAACATCCTGCTAGCGGAGGCGGACCGTTTTGACTCCTGAGGGATCAGCACCATCTGAAGATCCACTTTTGCCAAGTGCTCTTCTTGGCAAAAGTTAGCTGAAGAGCGTGCCCCTAGGAAAGCAAAACGGTCCGCTGTAGCGGTTGCCTTACACCTTACCTTCTCATCTTTGTCAACTGATGTATGTAAGTAATGATCAACCCCTGTTCCGATGGAAAGGAACTTACTTTTTTAAGGGCGAAAATTGAGTTATTAAGAAAAAACAAGCCAGGGTGTTCAACCCTGACTTGTTTTTTTGATTGTATTACAATTCATTTTTATTATTCTTTACGTTCAAAAATGTCATCAATCAAGCCATATTCTTTAGACTGTTCTGCACTCATGAATTTATCGCGCTCTGTATCATGCTCAATAACTTCTAAAGGCTGACCAGTATTTTCAGACATGATGCGATTCATACGTCTTTTAATTTCAATAATTCTATTAGCATGAATTTCGATGTCTGTTGCTTGACCTTGCGTACCACCTAGAGGCTGGTGAATCATAATCTCACTGTTTGGCAATGCAAAACGTTTGCCTTTTTCACCAGCGTTAAGCAAGAATGCTCCCATAGAAGCTGCCATACCAATGCAGATGGTAGATACATCTGATTTAATGAAGTTCATTGTATCAAAGATGGCCATACCGGCTGTGATAGAACCACCAGGAGAATTAATATATAAAGAAATATCTTTTCCTGGATCTTCTGCTTCTAAGAATAAAAGCTGTGCTACAATGGAATTGGCCACATTGTCATCAATGCCGCTTCCAAGCAGAATAATCCGGTCTTTTAATAAACGGGAGTAAATATCATATGCACGTTCACCACGATTTGTTTGTTCAATAACTGTAGGTACTAAATTCATTTAAAAATCCTCCTTAAGTTGCCAACTTTAATGGCTGATGATTTTTTCTATACTTTATATGATAGCTCATTGGTCAATAAAGGTCAAACAAAAAGTTTCACCAAATTTATACTTTAACCATCATTCCCGATTTTATGTTTGTTAAACATGAAAATATGAAACACTTGGCGATGGATACAGAAGAACTTTTCATCAAATTATAGAAAAGGGCTTGTCTCAAAGGTTATTCATATGTATAATAAAGATTGTGTTTTTGATAAATAACATGCGCCCATAGCTCAGCTGGATAGAGCACTGGTTTCCGGTACCAGGTTTGCCGGGGGTTCGAATCCCTCTGGGCGCACTATATAAAATCCATAATGACAAGGGTTAGAGACATTCTTATCCCTTGTCTTTTTTAATGAAAATATATTCTGTTCTAACGAATTGCAAACCTCCGTGTTTCGAAATAAATTAATTCAGTCTAAACTTCCAAAAGAAAAGTCTTTTCCTCTCTTTTCATTGTCCTAAATTCGATGCTTCCATATTTTCATTATCCCCCAAAAAGCTCTTTTTTTATTTGCAAAAATAGCATATCCCATGCTCATACATACTTATTCTTTTTTAAAACCATTATCATTTCTCCAAGAACAGTTGTCCTGCAGCAACGCAAATGTCATACTATAATTAACTTATTAAAGGATATCAAGCAAGGAGGAAAAATATGAGCCTGAAGTCAAGCATCTATAAGATATTACGTATATGGAATGATGTTGATGCCGTCAAAAAGGGGAGAGTAGGGAAACGAATCGGCAGACGTGTAACTGGACGCGCTGCTGGAAAATCGATTAGAAAACTATTTAAATAAATTCTCTTCATCTATAATAATAAAAATAATCCTTTTATTATTATAGATGAAGAGTTATTATAACTTACTCCTATTAAATTGAATCAGAGAGCTCTTCAAAACAGATTCATTAAGTAAGGTAAAATCATTGATGCAGCATCTTCGAGAAAAAAGTTCCCCGAATTAGACAGAAAAACGAAGATTGAAGCAACCTGTCGTGTCTCAAGTATAGCGAATAATACCTTTATGAAACAAATGATTATTACAAACAGAACCTTGATGCCAAAGGTTCGGCACAAATGTATTAACAGTTATTATTTTAAAGTAAGGAAGCGTATCATGTCTTATATCATAATTATCATATATGTTACTGCTCTTGAAGTGGTATACTCTGTTTTTGATGAAAAAGTAAAAACAAGTTGGGTTTTTTCAGTTTTTAGAATTTCTTCGGTTGTCAGCTTGTTCATTGTCAGTATAAAACTAGAAGGATTTTTGTTTTATTTAGGAATTATTGTTGTACCGTTTGTCTCTATTACTATTATTCGTTTATTTTTTTCTGAAAATAAACCAACGATTAAAAATGATATACTGTTTTTCTTTTGTATGGTGATTTTTGTATTAGTGATGAGATTTTAAAGATTTGATTTTCAAATCCATTTATCATCATTATAATTTGTTTACATCACAAAAAAGAAATGACGTTGGCGAATGCTCATCCCATTCCCGTATTAATAAAGGTTTGAGATTTCTTTCACCAACGTCACACACGTACAGTCTCTTACATTTGAATAAAGCATGTCTCTCTAAAAACTCGTGCACTTTCTCACAAGAAGATGCAAAAAGAAGTTCTTCTCTTAAAGAAGGATTTAAAACCGGTTTACTTCATTTCTATTCATTTCATCACACTTTTTCACGGACAAGGCTGGTTAGATGTTTCATTGCCTCTTCTTCATCTTCCCCTTCAATAATAAGCGTTATTTCTACCCCTTTTGTCAGGGCTAAGCTCATTAATCCCATAATGCTTTTCGCATTTACTTTTTTCTGATCCTTTTCTAAAAATATATGTGAATCAAATCGATTGGCCTCTTGTACAAAATAGGCAGCTGGCCTTGCTTGCAGTCCTGAATCCAATTCAATCTTCACTGTTTTCTCAACCAACAAATTCACTCTCCTGTCTGTAAGTAAACGCATCCATTTTTTTGAATGCAGATAAATATCTGCATTGACTATGTGCGATGGTTATTGTGTTGTTCTTTGCATTATATCATATTCTGCGGATACTAGCATTAATTACCAAGCTGGAAATCTCCTTGCCTGATCTTTTCTGCAAATTCATCAATTTTTTTCAAGCGATGGTTCACACCTGATTTCGAAATTTTTCCACTGCTGACAAATTCACCTAATTCCTTTAACGAAACCTCTTCATACTGCACCCGCAGCTTAGCTATCTCTTGTAATTTCTCCGGCAGTTGTTCCAATCCAACTGTCCGTTCAATCAATTTAATGTTTTCAACTTGGCGGAAAGCGGCACCAATCGTTTTATTTAAATTCGCCGTTTCACAATTGACCAGCCTGTTGACAGAGTTTCTCATATCACGGACAATACGTACATCCTCAAATTTTAATAACGCCTGATGGGCTCCAATAACGCCTAAAAAAGCAGTAATTTTCTCCGCTTCTTTCATATATACAATATGTCCGTTTTTTCGCTCTAACGTTCTGGCATGTAAATCATATTCATTGAGTATGGATTTCAATGCTTCTGCATGTTCCTCGTAATAATTGAAAATCTCCAAATGATAGGAGGATGTCTCCGGGTTATTCATCGACCCGCCAGCCAGAAAAGCTCCACGAAGATAGGCTTTTCGACAACAATCTTTATCGACATATTTTTTGGAAATAGACCGGGTGATTTGATACTGATTTTTGATTAAATCTAAATCCTCTAATAAGGATTGTACGCCGTCTTTCATACGGACGATATAAACATTATTCTTTTTTAATTTCATTTTTTTCCGTACCAGAAGTTCTACCGGCAACGTATAATTTTGTTTGATTAATGTGTAGATACGCCTTGCAATTGCTGCGTTTTCCGTCTGGACATCCAATCCGTAACCTTGCTTTGATATAGAAATAACGCCATTCATTCGGACAAGTGCAGCCAGCTCAGCAAACTGACAGCAAGAATCCGATTGAATAGCGGTTAGCTCTTTCTTGATATCTGATGCGAAGGACATCGTATCACACTCCTTCCCCTTTTGAGCACTTTAAAACTTCAAAGAGCGGGGTATGTATGCTGCCCCACTCTAAATACTATAAAAACCGATAAAGCATCTCAGCTATTTTATCATTATTATGACGGAGTGTTCCATCTTTATGCTTCACGACAATATTTCCGGGAAAGACTTCTACATCCATCGTTTTTAAACGGGCAATATCCGCTTCTACGGGTACTGCTTTCTCTTCTTTATAAATTTCCTGTGTTTCCGCGTCTATCGGCTGATTGTGGACGATCACATAATCAATACAATTATCACCTACATGATCATGGATCGCCTGTACATGGTCTGCTGCAGAATAATTGGTTGTTTCTCCGTCCTGGGTCATGATATTACAAACATATACAATCTTTGCTTCTGTATTTAATAATGCTTCCTTCACTTCCGGCACAATTAAATTTGGCATGATGGAAGTATAGAGGCTTCCTGGGGAAATAACAATCAAGTCTGCCTTTTGAATCGATTCTACAGCGTTAGGCAACGGCTGCAGAGGCTGCGGCTCTAAAAAGACACGCTTAATCCTTTTTCCGGACAGTGGAATATTCGATTCACCATGGACAATCTCTCCATCTTCCATAATCGCATGTAAAGACATATTTTCATTCGATATCGGATAGATGTTCCCTTTCACATTCAAAACCCGTGAAATTTCTTTGATGCCTTGGTTAAAGTTACCGGTCATCGATGTCATGGCCGCCAGTAATAAATTCCCCAATGAATGACCTGTCAGTCCGTTTCCCTGTTGAAACCGGTGCTGGAATAGCTCTAACAGCATCGGTTCTGCATCCGATAGCGCTGCAATCACATTTCGGATATCTCCAGGTGCAGGCATTTCCATCTCGGAACGAATTCTTCCTGTACTGCCGCCATCATCTGCAACGGTGACGATGGCTGTTAAATCCACCGGCAAATCTTTTAATCCCCGAAGCAAAACCGGCATTCCTGTTCCTCCGCCAATAGCTGTTATTTTGGGAACATCACTCATGATGATGGAACCTTTCTCTTTTCAATATCCCTGTGGGAGACATGGGTAATATAATCATCACTGAATTGCTTGGAAAAATACTCCGCTAGAGCAACGGAACGGTGTTGTCCTCCTGTACAGCCAATTGCAATGACTAATTGCGATTTCCCTTCTTTTTTATACTGCGGAAACATGAAACGGAATAAGTCATTTAATTTCTCCGTAAACAACTGTGTATCCGACCATTTAAACACATAGGAATCTACTTCCTGATTTAAACCTGTTAAAGGCTTGAGCGCAGATACATAATGTGGATTCGGTAAAAAACGGACATCAAAAACCAAATCGGCATCAATCGGAATACCATATTTAAATCCAAACGATACGAAGTGGACAGAAAACACTTCCTGTATTTCTTCCTTGTATAATTGGAGAATTCTCTCACGTAAATCTCTCGGCTTCAAATCGGATGTATCAATAATCCGTTGGGAACGGCCGCGTAATTCATCTATAATAACTCGCTCCTGGTGGATTCCATTTAAGGGGAGTCCGCCAACCGCTAAAGGATGGGAACGTCTTGTTTCTTTATATCTGGACACCAATGTTTCATCCGTAGCATCTAAAAATAAAATATGGCTCTGAATCCATGGTTTATGGCTAATCGCGTCTAAAGCCTTATACAAGGAATCAAAAAATTCTCTTCCTCTGAGATCCATGACAAGTGCCACTTTTTGAATGGTATTGGAAGCATCTTTCATTAATTCTAAAAATTTGGGAAGAAGTGCAGGAGGCAGGTTATCTACACAATAATAACCTAGATCTTCAAAACTTTGTACCGCAACTGTTTTCCCAGCTCCTGACATCCCCGTAATAATAACGAGTTTTGTTTCTTTTTCCTGTTTCACTAAACTCTCCCCTTTCCAACCTCTTCCAACAAACAACTGTACTTATATATATCTGCTTTATATTATATTAGAAAATATCACATTCGCCAAGCTATTGGGCCAGTTCCCTTTCCCTTCCTTATACAGATGCAAAGAAAACATCGTATATTCCCGGAGCATACAGAGAAGATTATTCTTCTTTTCGTTGATCTATTTTTATATAAAAAAATGGACAGGTGAGTCACCTGTCCCAAAACTAATCTATCTATTAAAAGGGGGTCAATTAGTTAATTCTATAATACCCTTTTTGTGTTTCATGCGTGTTACAACAAGGTTAAGATGCAATTACCGGAGATTAATTTTTTTATACAAATCACATCCATAGACGGAAGCACCCGGCTGATTCGACAAAATTCAATAACTTTCGAATCAGTTACCACCTAAAAAACGACAATTATATGAATTAATCTTCTAACGTTTCTACATATTTAATTGCAGTTTCAGCTGCGATACTTCCATCACCTGTAGCTGTAACAATTTGTCTGAGGTCTTTTGCACGGATATCTCCAGCTGCAAAGATGCCAGGGATTTTTGTTTCCATGTTTTCAGACGTAGGAATATATCCTTCTTCATCTGTAATTCCTAAGTCAGTAAATGGATCATTTAAAGGAAGCATACCGATATAAACAAACACACCGTTTGCCGGGAAATCATATACTTCGTCTGTTTTGACATTTTTTAAAGAGATACTGCTGACTTTTCCTTCTGGACCGTTAATTTTTTCAGGTACCGTATCCCAGATAAATTCAATTTTTTCATTATTAAAAGCACGATCTTGCAAAATGCGCTGCGCACGCAATTCGTCACGGCGGTGAACAATGGTTACTTTGCTTGCAAATCTGGTTAAATAAACCCCTTCTTCGACAGCAGAGTCTCCACCTCCGACAACAAGGAGTTCTTTGTTTTTAAAGAAAGCACCGTCACAAACTGCACAGTAGGAAACGCCGCGTCCACCAAGCTCTTCTTCACCCGGGATGCCAAGTTTTTTATATTGTGCACCTGTTGCAATAATAAAAGCTTTGGTATGAAATACCTTCTTTCCGGCATAGATGGTTTTATAATGACCATGATCTTCAATGGATTTAATATCTCCATAAGCATATTCCGCACCAAATTTTTTAGCGTGATCAAACATTTTATTCGACAAATCCGGTCCTAAAATATGATCAAATCCGGGATAATTTTCTACATCTTCTGTGTTTGCTACTTGACCGCCTGGTATACCGCGCTCAAGCATCAGTGTATCTAAATTTGCACGGGAAGCATAAACAGCGGCTGTCATGCCAGCTGGTCCAGCTCCGGCAATAATTACATCATATATTTTCTCTTCGGACATTCCGTATCGCCCCTTTATCCTTATAATATTCTAATTCCATCGTATAGTGTAATGAAATTAAGATATAACGTCTATCTTTTTGCTCACTTCTTTAACGCCCAAGGCCCTTCTTCTTCTGATAACTTCGGGTGCCGCTTTAAGCCTTCTTCCCATAAACGCAACGCTTTGCTCGGGTTCCCTGTTTTATAAGCTGTTACGCTAAACCATTTATAATAGGATATTCTCCTTTTAGCCTGCTCTAAAGAAACATTTTGATACCGCTCATACGCTAATGTATAATTAGCTGTTTTCGCAAACACTTCAGCAATCCGCAGCTTTTGTTCCTCATGCATTGGATAGATATTGTTTATGATTTGAATATGTTTCTGATAGGCGGGGTCTTCTGTTTCATAATAAAACAACGCTAAATTTAAATGGCTGTGTAAATTATTTGGTTCTTCTTCCAGCAAATCCTCTTCAATATGCATCGCTTCTTCTTTTTTACCGGTATAAAACAGAGCCTGTGCATAATCGTGGACTGCCAGCTTTTGTTCTGGAAAATGTTCCATAATCTCTTCAATAACAGGAATGGCTGTTTCCCACTCCTCATTTTCAATATGGTAAAAGGCCGTTTCCTGCAAAATAATCAGTTCATCCTCATCCTCCAGAGCCAAGTTTTCTTCTTCTTCATCTTCCATTTTGATAAAGTCGAGCAACTGTGCAGCATCGTTGCTGAAATCCCCTTCCGGCTTCTTATCCAGATACAATTGTGCATACTTTTTAGCATCTTGAAGCAATCCAAGATGCGCATAGTTATTCGCAGCTAAATAATAACAATCCACATACTCCCCTGTCTGCAAAACATCTGTCAGCAGCTGATTGGCTTGGTGGTAAGCACCAATTTCTGTATAAATGACGGACAGTTGACATTTATATAAAGGAAAATAAGGTTTGGCTTCAATTGCTTTTTGAATCCATTTAATCGCAATGTCAAACTTTCTTTTCTTAAATGCTTCGACACCTTTTGTATAATAAAAGTCGCCTTCTGGAATGAATGGGGTTACGTTATTATTCGTTTTTGCTTTATTTCTTTTCCCTTTTAACATGCATCTCCCCCGTTCTTAAAGACAAGTCGAAAAAAGTATATCATAAAATATAGCATATTCCTACGTTTGTTGTTTATTTATATAGTGAAACCTTGAACACATATAGATATCAAAAAATAAGACGCATGGCAAAAAGGGATTTGCACATGCATCTTATGTTTGATTTTCACTCTTTTTTATTTATCTGGATGAGTGGTTTCGTATAATAATTGTTCCAGTTCTTTTCGGTATGCTGCTGCTTCGTCTTTTGTCCAGCCAAGTTCTTTTTCCATAAATGGAAGCACGGTGTCCATATGTGTCTCTACCCATGGACGATTAAAGAACAATGCACCGGAACGACGGATAAAGAAGTCAACTGCTTTATACGCCATTTCATCATTGATTGCGTATAATACTTGTGCAAAAACAGCCGGTTCAATATTTTCTTTTTTCGCAGCTTCTTTATTGTCTTTATAAAGTGTGAAGACTTTTTCTACATTGGAACCATAACGCTGGGTAAGCTCTGCAGCTTCGTCTTCTGTTAAGCCAAGGCTGACGCCTTCTTTCACTTTTTCTTCTTTAAATTTCTTAAAGCCTTTTGATCCGCCGACTTCACCACCGGAAATAGGCAGATGTTTCGTCTGGCTTTCGGTATATAAAATGCCTTCTTCTTCTTTTAACTGTTTGGCTACCGTATTCACAACTTGCTCACCCATTTTACGGTATCCAGTTAATTTTCCGCCTGCCATGGAAAGCAATCCGGAATCCGATTGGAAAACTTCATCTTTACGGGAAATTTCGCTCGGATTGTCTGTACCTTCTTCTGCAATTAAAGGTCGCAACCCAGCCCAGCTAGATTCAACTTTACTTGCATCAATGCCGACAGAAGGGAACATATAATTAATCGCATTTAAGATATAATCCCGATCTTTTTCTGTCATGGTTGGATGTGCAATATTTCCTTGATAGTCAGTATCCGTTGTACCAACATACGTTTTACCACCGCGCGGAATAGCAAATACCATCCGGCCATCCGGCGTATCGAAATAGACAGCCTGTTTAAGCGGAAATACGGATTCATCAAATACGAGATGGACACCTTTTGTTAAATGAAGTGTTTTTCCTTTTTTCGAACCATCCAGTTCACGGACATCATCTACCCATGGACCGCCGGCGTTAATGATTTTTTTCGCATAGATTTTATGCTGTTCTTTTGTGATTTGATTTTCTGCAACTACACCAATCACTTTTCCATCTTCATAAATGAATTCAACTGCTTTGGTATAGTTTACTGCTTTTACATCGTGTTCAACTGCTTTTTTCAACACTTCAACCGTTAAACGCGCGTCATCTGTTTTATATTCAACATAAAAACCGCCGCCTCGAAGCTCATCTTTTTTGACAAGTGGTTCGCGTTTTAATACTTCAGCCGGTTTTAACATTTTACGGCGTTCTGATTTTTTAACACCTGCCAAAAAGTCATAGACACGTAAACCAATATTGGATGTCAATGGTCCTAAATTGCTGCCTTTATGAAACGGTAACAGCATCCACTCCGGCGTGGTAACATGCGGTCCATTTTCATAAACAACTGCACGTTCTTTCCCTACTTCAGCAACCATTTTCACCTCAAACTGCTGTAAATAGCGCAAACCGCCATGTACTAATTTAGTAGAACGGCTGGACGTACCAGCTGCGAAATCCTGCATTTCAATAAGACCTGTGCGCAAACCTCTTGTAGCAGCATCTAATGAAATACCGGCACCGGTAATACCTCCACCAATCACTAATAAATCAAGTTCTTCACTTTCCAGCGTTTCCAGTACTTCTTTGCGTTGCTTACCTGAAAATTCACTCATAAACTCCACTCCTATAATTATCTATAGTTTCTTATTCCCTATTTAAAGACGGTTATGCATCTGAAAGCATAAGAAAAGTTGATTACCTGAACAGCCTTTGTTTTATTTTGCATCTGTTATCTACCTCAGATAAATAAAAAAAGACCACAAGATCACCAGTATTAAAAAATACCGGTAGTCCCGCGGCCTCTCCATCATTTCTCCGTCCGTTTCTATTAACTTCATTTTATATCCTAACATATCTTATATATGTTGTATAGCTTTTTGATTGATGAACGGATTTTTATTCGTATCGTTCGGTATGCTGGGTGTGCTGGCGTAAAAACTGCCAAAAACCCACATACAGCAGGACTATGACAAAACTTCTGCCAATGCTTTAAATATATAGTAGCTGGAAACAGATCCCGGATCGATATGTCCAACCGATTTTTCCTTGAAATAAGATGCTCTGCCTTTTGTGGCCTCCATCTGCTCAGTAGATTCCATTGCTTCTTTTGCAGTTGTTTCTAATTTTTCTGCACTGATTTCATCCTGTTCTTTCCACCAGGAAGCAAGCGGTTCCCATACATCCACCATTGTTTTTTCGCCGGTAGTCGATTTCCCCCGCTGCTGAATACCTTGTGCAGCCGCCTCCAAACCTGCTGCTATAGCGTCTTGATCTATTGTGTCTTTTCCTTTTACGGCCATCGACATTTTTAAGAATGCCGTGCCATAAAGCGGACCGGATGCGCCGCCTACTTTAGACATCAAGGTCATAGCAACGTCTTTTAATAAAGCGGACACGTCATCATACGTAGATTCCTCCAGCTTTTTGTCCACTTCCTGAAAACCTCTGGACATATTAATCCCATGGTCGCTGTCTCCAATGGCCTGGTCGAGCTCCGTTAGATAGGTTTTATTATCTTGCATATATTCGTTTGTTTTTTTCATCCAATCCTGGGCTTTTTGTATTGTTAACATGATCACATCTCCTTTTTGAACGTCCTTTTATACCCGGAATGCAACAGCTTCACTTGCTTCTGCTAACAGCTGTTTCATTTCTGTATCCACTTTTAATAATGTAATGGAGAAACCGGCCATCTCAAGGGATGTCATAAATTCACCGACATACGTATCATGAATGGAAATTTGTTTTTCTTTAAGCAAATCATTCACATGCCCATTCACAATAAATAATTCCATTTCCGGCGTAGAACCCATTCCATTAATCATAACGACAACTTCATCGCCTGCTGATAAATCGGCATCCTCGATAATATGATTGGTTAATTCATTCGCAATTTCTTTCGCTGAAGCAATCTGTTTCCGCTCCGTTCCCGCTTCGCCATGGATACCAATTCCTATTTCCATTTCATCTTCATCTAACTCGAAGCTTGGTTTACCTGCATCCGGTACCGTACAAGGTGTAAGCGCCATTCCCATGGAACGAACCTGTTCAATCGTCTTTTCCGCAGCTGCTTTTACCTCATCTAAGGAGGCGCCCTGTTCTGCTTTTGCCCCAGCTGCTTTATGCACAAATACCGTACCGGCAACCCCGCGGCGCCCAATGGTATTTTCACTGTCTTTCACGGCAATATCATCATTCACAATCACTTGCTCTACACGAATATCTTCTGCTTCCGCTAATTCACCGGCCATTTCAAAATTTAATACATCGCCCGTGTAATTTTTAACAACCAGTAAAACGCCATTTCCTTGGTCGACTGCTTTAATGGCCTCAAAAATCTGGTCTGGTGTCGGAGAGGTGAAAACTTCCCCAACAACTGCTGCATCCAGCATTCCTTTTCCGACATAGCCGGCATGAGCTGGTTCATGACCGCTGCCGCCACCGCTGACAATACCAACTTTACCAGGGGACAGCTCTTTACGGCGGATGACATTTGTACCTTCGACCTGCATCCACTGTTCTTCGTTTGCCAGCGCCATTCCTTTTACCATGTCTTCTATTACATTGCTTGGCTGATTAATTACTTTCTTCATTTCTACCCCTCCAGATGTTAATGAATTGAATCAATTCCGGTATCTATCGTAAAAAATGCAAATTGATTCCTTGCGTTCATGCCGACTGCTTCACTTAAGCTTATACGGATTCCCAACCTTTTTTTGAAAATACATAATGAAATAGTTTAACGATATGTCACGCAGCTTATTCTTTATTCCTGCAATCAGGCCCTATTATGTTATTGACATATTAGATAAAAATAAAACCTGCGACGCAGCAGACAGAAAAAAGACACAGATTATAAAAAAAGCCAGCTACAAATAGCACCAATGTCATTCTGGTACATGTTTGCGCAGGCTCTTTGTCTCCACCACGATTCATTTACATACAGGTTAAAGTAATACGCAAGCGTTGTCAATCTTGTGCTTCATTTTGCATTGATACGCTTTATAAACATTTTCATGCGGACTTTCTTCGTTTAGACCACAAACCACCTGTTTCATAGGCGGTTTGTGACTCTATACTTCTGTTCACCTATCCAAGATAACTCCACGCGACTTCTGACAACTGCAGCCAAGATACTTCCCGATTTTCTATTTCACTTCCAACCGGTAACCTGTCTCTTTCATAATCTTTTCATTTATCTCCGCTGCCGCTTCTGCTGCTGGTTCATTCCTGACTTTCACAGATACAAAACCTGTGTCCATATGAATAGATGGATTGCCTTTCATTTCCCATTCGTGCGGGATATTCTCTTTCGTAACCCGCAAGACTTCATTCTGCTTCGGCTGCTTGGCGTATTGAACCGCCATGCCAATTTCATTGCTCAATTCTTGCAGCATATTACTGTAGCGTGATGCCACTTGCGGGGTTATAAAATGGACCTCCATCACCGGCTGTCCATGCCATGTTTTCATACTGGTCTTATAAATATGCACGCCATGTGTCTTCGCATATTGTTTTGCGACTGCAATGGCTTGATTATTTTCCATTGGTTCCACCCCGGATGCTGCTGTAAACGGATCCGATTCGCCCGTTTGCGTATGAGGTGACACATCTTCATCCCCGAATTGCAGCGAAAATCCAGTTATTTTTTGAAATTGGTCTGTCATTGCCCGGCTGTTTTCCGGCTTACTCTCTTTCGTTACAACAATCCGATTATGCAAATGAACAGATGGCATCTCCACCGGTTTCTCCAGTAAAGAAGCAATCAACGGTTGAAAAGCTTCATGCCGGACGGCTGCCGAAAATACAACATTCCAGCCTGTTCCATTTTTTATATCTTGACGTATTTGTTTCTGTTCCGCTTCGGAAATGCTGTCCGGAAAGTCAAAAGACAAAAGAATATGTTCGTTTTCCGTCCCCATTTCCTGCACACCACACCGAAGAAAACGCGGATGTCCGTCAAAATACGAGCGAATATAGTCCATACTGTGATTCGCATCCATTTTGATTGCTTGTATCGGTAAATCGAAATTGCTTAATTGAAAGCGTAACGTTTTATTTAATTGATAACCGATCCGTCCTTCGATATCCACATACCGATGCTCTAAAGGAATACTTTGTAAAGCAAGCGCAACAGCAAATTGCTTACGAGGTTCCTTGATTTGCAAGTGCTCAAAAATTTCTTGTAATGATAGCGTATAATCTGGAAGCAAATCCCAATTGATCTCTTCTAAATACGGGCGGCTATATGTCAGCACATCGACTGCTGCCTCCGCAAATGTATCTATGGATTCACTCCAGGGTCCAAGTGTTTCCGCTACCTGACCGGCTCCTACTTTATCCATTTTGCCTTTAGGTGTCTCACAGTGCAGTGTGGCAATCTTAGGGTGTACATTTTGGCAGAGGCCAAATTTAAACGGCTTACCAGCTTCTTTTTGATAAAGCAAAGCAGAGCCGATATAATTCCGGAGCCGCTCCTGCTCGTTGTTCCGCTTATACCGTTTACCAACAACCCCTTTCCCATCCTTTCGTTTTGTAAACGGATAGGTCTCTCCGTTCTCGGACAGCATGGGATGGAATCTGGGGTGTATTTTATCAGCTAATGAATGCCGCGCTTCTTCATCCCCGTGCACCAACAGGGTATACGTCGGATTCATCGCTTCCACAAAACGCGTCATTTCACTGGCATCCGCATGCGCAGACAACCCAAATTTAGCGACATTGCAATGGACTTGATAGCTTGTTCCGTCAATATCGAGCATATCTTCTGTTCCCTCTGCCAGCGCAAGCAGTTTTTTGCCCGGACTCTCTTCGTCCTGGTACCCGGTCAGATAAATGGCATTCTTTTTATCCTCCACCAAATGCTTGGCATACCATGCACTGGCACCGCCGGTCAGCATTCCGGATGAAGCAACTATACAGGCAGGCTTTCCATTTACAATGGATTTCCGATCGTCCGCTTTCACGGCGATACAACGTCCCTCTGTCAAAAAAGCATCACCGGCAGTTCTTATGCGATGAGAAACCGGACCCTTCAAATAATGTGGATATTTACGGTAAATCCGGCATACCGGTGTAACCAACCCATCCACATAAATCGGAAATGCCGGAATCAATCCTTTATCCATATAATCCTGCAGGACGAGCAGTACCTCCTGACCGCGCCCTAACGCAAAAGCAGGGATAAGCGCAAATCCGCCATTTTGAATCGTTGCTGCTACATGTTCGGCAAGGCGTTTTTCTTCTGTATTACGATCCGTATGCAGCCGGTTGCCATAGGTTGATTCCATCACCATTACATCTGGATTCAACTGGTTTGCAACCTTTGCACCAGGAATTGTCCGACCTCCGCTGAAAGACAGATCGCCTGTTACAAGTATCCTTTCGCCATTCGCCTCCAGTGCAAACATTACTGCTCCAATAATATGGCCTGCCCGATATGCCGTAATTTTGATATCACCTATATGCAGTACCCCGTTAGCCGGAAACATTCGCAGTTCCTGAAGCAGTGTCTCCATTTGTTCTTCGGTGTAAGGCAGTAATTTTTCATTTAACCGGCTTTGCTCCGTCAAAATTTTATAAGCATCTTTCATCATAATTTGCATTAAATCAGCGGTCGGCGGGGTCTGAAACACAGGAATGTCCGGATACATTGCATGAACAACCGGAAGCGCACCAATATGATCCGCATGCGCATGTGTTACCAGAATTGCATCCGGTTTCCCCAACTCTTCCAGCATACCGAACATCGGAAGTACATCATCGCCGCGCATTCGCATCCCTGCGTCAATCAAAATACACGTCCGTTCAAATTGAATATGTAAACAGGAAGCGCCAATTTCACTTCCGCCTCCTAAAACTGTTACTTTCATTTAATCACCTCTTTTAGGACATGTTTATCCCCGAGTCCTCTATTTCTCCGTATCCGACATTATCCGAATATGGAGACAGGCTCTTTGTCCCAACTCTGCTATTTCTTATTTATGGATTTATTATAACATGTGGTTCAGGAATTTTTCTTGTGGATGTTCCATACTATTTGAGATACGAAGATACCTGTTAATGAACAGATGGAAGATTATAATTGAAGAGACAGTAAAGAGGCGTCACCATTAGACACCTGTTCAGAAGAATGAATGCATTAAAAAAACACAGACAACACCCTCTACCCAATGTAAAGGATTTGCTTGTGTTTCAATAGGTTAAATAGTAAGCCTGCGTGATTGTTATCCATTATTCTTTATTCCAAAGCTTCCGGCTGGAAGTAGAGACAGCCACAGCTCCTGCATCAAGCGCTTTAGTGACATCATCAACTTCTTTGATTAATCCCCCGGCAATCACAGGAATTTCTATTCCATCTGCAATCTCTTTGACCACTTCCGGCAACAGCCCGGGTAAGATTTCAACGTAATCCGGCTCGAACCTTTGGATCAGTTTCACACTTTGCTCCAAAGCAGCGCTGTCCAATACAAATACACGCTGGATGGCAAGCAGCTGATGCTTTTTAGCAGCAGCAATCACATTCCCGCGCGTCGTTAAGATGCCATCCGGCTTCATTTCCCGGTACAGAAATTCTACTCCATACTCATCCGCTTTTAATCCTTGAATCAAATCAAAATGGACCAATACTTTCTTATTGGCACGATGGCTATAATCAATCATGCTCTTCAGCTGAACTAATCTTGACTCTAAAATAATAATATATTCATGGTGGCTTGTTAACGCCTTTTCAAAATCCTTCATGCGCCGCACAGCAGGCAACACGCCGGTAAATAATTGCATAAGCATTTCCTCCCTTAATCCGCATCCGGCCATTTTCTTGATTCCATTTCTTCTTTTGTATAAATAATTTGCATCGGATTTCCACCGGCAAAAGCTCCGGCAGGAACATCTTTATGAACCAGTGTCGCAGCAGACACAATGGCCCCGTCCCCGATATGCACACCCGGTAATATCGTGGAGTTGGCACCGATCATCACCTCATCGCCGATATGCACTTCTCCGAGACGATATTCTGTTATTAAATATTCATGCGCTAAAATCGTGGTATTATAACCGATAATGCTATTATTCCCAACTTTTATTTTCTCCGGGAACATCGAATCAGGCATCGCCATTAAAGCAAATGACGTACGGTCCCCTACCTTCATATGCAGAAGATGCCGATACATCCAATTTTTCATCTGTAAAAAAGGTGTGTAACGCGCTATCTGAATCACCGCAAAATTTTTCACGATTTTCAAAAAGGACACCGTACTGTACATTTGCCATAGAGAGTTTGCTTTCGAATCTACTTTATACCTCTCTGTTCTCCGCATGACGTTCACCTGCCACTGTTAATAGATCCTGCATCGTATCCAAATAATAGGTTGGATGATAGTTTTTTAAAAAGTCCTCTGTTTTTTCAGACCAGCTGACCGCAGCCGTTTGTGTTCCTGCCCGCTGCCCGGAAACAATATCATGGAAATTGTCACCCACCATCAGCGTTGTCTCCGGAGTTGCATCAAGCAATCGTATTGCTTTTTCCACTGGTTCCGGGTCCGGCTTTTTATGAACCACATCATCGTACGTAATAATGACTGAAAAGAAATCCGTCAATCCAGTCAATTCCAACCCCATCATGACTGTTTTCTTGATTTTGGTACTTACAATACCCAGTGTGATTCCCTTATCATACAGCTTGTTTATCGTCTCGTAAACATCCGGGAAAGCTTCGACATACCGATCATGCTCTCCCATATTAAATTCCCGGTATACGGATACCATTTGTTCTGACAGTTCCGGATTAATATCATAAAATGTCTCCTGAAGCGGCGGACCATTCAAATTTTTGATTTCTTCCGGAGTGAAATGCATGTCAAAAGTATCAAATGTATGCTCAAACGAAGCTCGAATCAGCTCGTTCGTATTGATTAATGTGCCGTCTAAATCAAACAGAATGGTACGAATGTTCATGATGCATTTTCCTTTCTTCTTTCTTCCAAAAATAAGCAATGGTTATCGTTAAAATAATCGCTACTGTTAACCGTATGATCAATAAAGGCCAGACCGGAATTCCCAGCGGAATAAAGACAAGCGTATCTTCGACGACCGCGTGACAGGATACTAGAAAAATTAATGCCAAGTACATATCCTTCTTCGGCACATTATCTTCTTTCACTGCCTGCATCATTAAGCCGGCTCCATAAGCAAGACCAATTGTAAGCCCTGCAACCATTGTCATCGAAGCGCGCTTATCCATGCCAAGCAACTTCATCAAAGGAGCCATTTTTTCGGATATCGCATGCATCCAGCCCAGCTCCCGCATCAACTGCATAATCATCATCAATGGAATAACAATACAAGCTAACTGCACAATCGCTATCACAGCGGACTGTGCACCGTGAAGCCCAATTTCCCACCAGTTATTTAAAACCACGTCATCACCGGAAATAAACCCGTATTGAGCGAGCTCTCCTCCGCCATTCCAGAATAGATTGATAACCAGTCCGGACAGCGCAGCAAGTCCAACGCGTATTCCGACAATAATCCACCATTTGACACCTACCCTTGTCGCTACAGCAGATTCGATAAAAAGGTTATGGGAAAAGGACAGCATAACAGCCATAATAAATACTTCTTTGACGGTAAAATCAAAAGAAATAATCGCTGCGATACCGGCATATAAATTTAAACTATTCCCTAAAACAAGTGGAACAGCAGCTTCAGCTGACAAACCGAATAATCCCATAAGCGGTGATATGATATTCATAAACCAGGGGAAAACCGGCGTGAATTGCAATATGGTTATTATTAATGTAATCGGAAAAATAACTTTCCCCAGGGACAGGGTGGTCTTTAAACCCTGCATCAATCCCCTGTAAAGCATGCCTCGCATCTTCTTCCCTCATTTCCACTTCATACAATCCTTTTATTTCTTTTTCTTCTTTTTACGCTTATTTGTAGTTCCCTGCTTGGACGATTTCTTTTTCCCAGGTCTATCCAAGTAACGGACATTCGATGTCTTTATCAAGTACAGCATGATGATAACTCCTGCTATAATCGTTAAGATAGACACAACCTGTGCCGTTCTAAGTTCTCCAATAATATATAAACTATCTGTCCGCAGACCTTCTATAAAGAACCGGCCAATCGAATACGTGATTGCATATGTTAAAAATACCATGCCACGTTTCGGATTCGTTCTGCGGAACAATAACAGTCCGAAAAAGATAAGAAAATTCCAGGCAGATTCATATAAAAACGTTGGGTGATACATGACGCCGTCAATCACCATCTGGTTCATAATAAAATCCGGCAAATACTGATGAAAGCTTTCATAGGCCGCTTCCGAAATCGGGCCGCCATGCGCTTCCTGATTTACAAAATTCCCCCAGCGTCCAATCGCCTGCCCTAATATTAAACTCGGCGCAATCACATCGGCCAGCCGCCAAAAAGAAATTTTCTTGACTTTTGTAAAAACAATGGCGGTAATGACCCCGCCGATAACTGCTCCATGGATAGCAATTCCGCCTTCCCAGACGGCTATCATTTTCCAAAGAGGGCCATTCGCATATTGATCAAATTCAAAAATCACATAATAAATTCTTGCTGAAATAATCGCAATCGGCACAGCAAATATAATGAAATCCATAACGGTTTCTTTACCAAGTCCGACTCTTTCTGCTTCTCTCGTCGCTAAATAAACAGCCAATACAGCACCGACTGCAATGATAATACCGTACCAGTAGATTGTTAACGGTCCAAGTTCTAAAAATACCCGATCAATAGGAGCTCCTGTCCCAGTCATCAATATCCCTACCTCCTATTGTGGCGATTCCAAATCACCTTGTTCAATCATTTTTGTTAAACGATCCGAGAATTCTTCAGCTGTATTCACACCCATGCGTTTCAAACGGAAATTCATAGCTGCCACTTCAATAATAACAGCAAGGTTTCTCCCTGGTCTGACCGGGATAGTCGCTTGCGGCAAATGAACATCCATAATCTTCATGGTTTCTTCATCTAAACCTAAACGGTCATACTGTTTCTCCTCGTCCCAATTTTCCAATTGAATCACCATGGAAATCTTTTTTTTACTGCGGATAGAGCTCGCACCAAATAATGTCATCACATTGATGATTCCCAATCCCCGTATTTCCAGTAAATGTTCAATAAGTGCTGGCGCATTGCCAATCAGATTCTCATAATCCTCTTGACGGATCTCTACATTATCATCCGCAACCAGGCGGTGCCCGCGTTTGACTAATTCAAGCGCTGTCTCACTTTTACCAACACCGCTCTGCCCGATAATTAAGACACCGACACCATAAATATCGACTAAAACACCATGTATCGCTGTAAATGGTGCAAATTTAGATTCTAAGTAATTGGTTAAACGGCTTAAAACCCGTGTTGTTGTCCGTGGCGATTGGATAATCGGCACGCCGGAATTCTTAGAGGCTTCAATGAATTCTTCCGGTACATCCATCCCGCGGGAAATAATAATTCCCGGCGTTACATCCGTACATAGATTTTCAGCACGCTGCTGTCTTTCTGCTGCATTCAAACCCAGAAAGTATGCTAATTCTGTCTTTCCGATCAATTGCAGACGTTCTCTTGGATAATAATCAAAAAAGCCCGTCATTTCTAATCCTGGACGTGAAATATCACTGGTTATAATCTCGCGGTGAACGCCTTCTTCCCCTGCTACCAGTTGTAAATGAAACCTGTCCAATAAATCTTGTGTACAGACGGTTGAAACCATGATGAAGCTCCTTTCTTTATCAAAGCTAACTGTTATACATTTTAGCATAATCCTTTTAAAAAGCGTAGGGTTGAAGTTTTTTACAACTTCATAAAATGTGGTTCCTTTTTATCATACACGCAATCATTTCCTTATAATGATTTTGGGATTTTCCTTTTTTGAGTATCATAATCATACATTCTTTCAAATTTGTTGGACTTTCATACGGAAAAGCATTTGTTATTTTGAGGAACGCTGCACCGTATTTCATGAATAAAGGACAGTTGACCGGAAGATTAATAATACTTCGGTTAATAAATAAGCCTCTCTTCTAGTTTACATTTGTATACATCAAGGGAAATGGGTAAATAAACGTATCTATGAGAATGGTATGAATGAATCTGAAAGGAACAGAAAATAAAGAACACGAACTAAGGGAGGATCGTATGTATGTTTCAATCCTTATTTATATTTGTAGTTATTGGCATTTTAAACATCATTGAAACCGTACACTATGTCCAAAATGGGGAAACTTTTTTTGGTAATCGGTTAGGCGTTATTTGGTTATTGTGGGGAGTTGCTACCATTTCTTTAATTGCCTTTTATTTTTTGAGAAAGAAACAACAAGAGAGGTTTTGGAAAATCTCACAAGAATCATTTGATATGGACAGAGAGCTTGATACAACAGAAAGCGATTATTTTTATCAAATGCCGTTTACTAGGCTTTTTGATAAAATGCCTAGTATGATAAAGGGCGATCATGATTTTACATTTCAATTGTATTTTAAAAATCTGTGGTATAAATTTCTTACTCTTTTTCAAGTTCTTCCGGCATCATCAGGAACTACAGTCAATTCCGATCAGAATACAGTGAAAGTAGTTCCAGATAAAATATTTCGCCCCAAATTTTATTATGATGTGTATTGGAATGAAACTTTTTACGGCAGGCTGCGGTCGAAAGGATTTTTTAAAGAAGGCGGAAGTAAAAAGTACTTGCATTTTATATTTACTACAAGCGAGGAGGAGACATTCACGATACAGAGCGATTATTTTAGTATGGAAACCAAGATTCAAGATACAGAAGAAAATGAACTCCTTACTGCAAAACGTACCTACTTTGATTTAGCCAAAGATGAAAAAACAAATAGAAGAGGCGAGCAGCACCATATTCAGGTAGCTGAATCGAAGCTGCCAAATGAAATATTGTTATCTCTGTATGTTCAAGTTATGGGGGTACGGTAAAAAGTTTCCAGGAAATAAATATTTAGCTTTCTTAATCATATAGAATGAACCACCCCCCCTTGTAAACAGCTTCTTTTGCATCATATATCCCTGCAAAAAAGCATTCCCAGCGTAGGTATTCCTGTTGTGGAAGTTTTTATATTGTATCTCCAAACCATTCGATTGACTCCATCCCCTTTTCACGCTGACATCAAGCGACATTTACAATAAATCACCTATTATAAGAACCCTTTCTGCTGGTTATTCGGTCGTACTTTTAACCGTATCCGAAATGGGTTCTTTTTTTATGAGTTTTATATATTTTTTGTTACTTGCTCAATTTTCGCACTTTAAAAAGTAACTTCCGTTCCAAAAGAATAAGAATTGACAAAAATGATAAGGTAAAGTGGTAAAGTGTAAGGCGATCGCTGCGGCGGACCGTTTTGCTTTCCTAGGGGCACGCTCTTCAGCTAACTTTTGCCAAGAAGAGCGCTTGGCAAAAGTGGATCTTCAGAGGGTGCTGATCCCTCAGGAGTCAAAACGGTCCGCCTCCGCTTGGTGGGATGTTCAATATATGAAATAGCTGAACAAATAAACGTAGATCAGACAGAACACATTTTTCGTGGTGTATGGTAAAAATGTTCAGCAAGCATTTCTTTCTCTGCATGAATGCTATTATTTTATCTCACTTCATCAGGATGTTATTTCTTACAAACGCTGTAGCATCCTATTAGAGCGCAGGCCAACCACGTAGACTCCTAAGTGGTTTGCAGGCTAAAACCGTGACTCCTGTCACAACGCCTGCACTTGCACGTCCTGGGGCTGCGCTTACTCGCCCCATCGAAAACATTTGTGCATCGCAGGGCGAGCTGAAGATCCACTTGAAAAGCGGTCTTCTTTTCAAGTTAGCTGAAGCCGTCCCCATGGAAAGCGGAGGGCTTGGCCGGAGCGGAAGCTATACACCATATCCTGTTCAAAAAGCGAAGGATGATTTAACGAGAAGCAAGCATGATAATAGAGATCATGTTCATTCTGAAACAGGAAGGTTTATATGCTTATTCTTAGGTGCAAAAGTTGAGTTACTTGGCAAAAAAGATTACGATTTTTTAGTTTTGTGAATAACTCAAGTAAAAGGATTATTTTTCTGTACATTATAGTTGAAAAATATATAGCGTTTGTTATTATATATAGTGTGCATATACATTATATATAATAACAAACGAATAAAATTTTCGTAATCTAATAGGACAGGAGGAACGTATATTGAAAAATACATACATATTCTTACTCGGAGGATGGGCGACAGCCACTGTAGGATTATTTTTAGCTACAGTGGCAGGAACAATTGCTGAAGAACAGTTTTTAATTACTGGAAACGCTCGTCAACTTATCCAAGCAGCTGTTATGAGTGCTATCGTCGTTCCAATTATTTTGCGCTTATATGCTAAACTTCACAAGCAGACAGGGCAAACTCAAAAACCAGCCTATTCTATTAAAAGGAGTCATCACTTTTTCACTGGTTTCTTTTTTGTAACTGGATTAGCGTTCGCAGGATTATTCTCAGCAAGTACATTGGGCTGGTTAGAAATTAAACAATGGCATGCGCCGAGCAGCTGGTTCTATCCTTTTGTTATAAATATGATGATAGCATTTTTCTTTGAAGCACTCCCGGAAGAGTTAGCTTTACGAGGGCTCGTTTTTGATACATTAAGAGGACGTTTTGCTACTTGGGTATCTGTTATTATGCAAACACTGATCTTTATGGCAGTCGCCTTTAGTGTTTCCGTTCTGCAAACATTGGTTGGAATAGGCAGCTTGAGTATTACAATCATTTCTAATTTGGTGCTCTTTTTTATTTTCGGGATTGCTTTAGCTTTGATTCGTGTATACACCGGAAGTTTATGGGCATCCATTGGCTTTCATTTAGGATACCTGGAAATGACTCGATTTCTCGTCATACCTACCGAATATGGAGCGAAGCCCATTGTCAGCTTCGAGGAAAATCTCCCATATGGAAGTAACATATTCTTTATCATTGGTGTGATGCTATTTGGAGCGATTATTATATTACTTTTTTTACTTTCAATAAGAAAATGGATGGCAAAAAGAAATAATACCCTTCCTTTATAAAACTTTAGGAAAATATGAATTTATGATTGTTGTAATCTTTGAAAATAAAGAGCCACATGACACATTCATTCTCAAAAGAATAAGTAATGTGGCTTTTGGCAAACTTACATTTTAATCATCATATGTCTTTGATAGACCTTTTCCCCTTTGCGATGGGCAAATGCCATATCCTATATGTAACTTCTACGGCTATTAATCGCATATATGCACTATTTTTTTAACCAGCGTTTACTTACTAAATGCAGCCTTAAGTAAATAGACAACATCATATTGTTCCAACTCATGCATATGGCCCGCAGCATCTTCATAAAAATCTGTTGTAAGTGAATTGATACCATTTTCATCAGAAGAATAAGAAATATTGGCTACGACTACTTCGCCATTGTCTAAAGCAGCTTGCTCCGGAATACTCCCCCACACACTCGCCATGCTCTCTAAGTCGTTTAACTCTGTATCCGGTACATCGATTGAAGTCAAATTCCCCTCAGTGCCAACGCCAATATGAAAGCTATTATTGTTTTCATTAACACCTTCTGAAAGTGTAAAAATAATGGAGCCGCTTTGCTCAACCTCCGTTGTCAGATGAGCTAATCGATCATCAACCAACTTACCTGCTTCATATTTTTCAATCCATACAGCTGCTTCCTTATACGCATCATCTATATTGAAATCAAATACAAATGATTTATCTGAAGCAGTGGAAAGTATAGCGTCTTCCCTTTCTGTTAATTCACTAACAGAAAGGGTATTCGCGTCCGAGTCAGTTTTGCTGCAGGCAACTAAAGTTGATATAGATCCAAATGGCTGTCTATTCTTGCTGAAGTAAAAAGGTTGATGAGAGAAAACGTTCCACCACATGCTCCAGAAGCGCAACAAGTGTTTTTAGATATCAATGATTTATTTATAAAAATCGTCCCGGAGGACCTCATTACAAAAAATATCGATAAATGGGAGAAGCAATTAGAATCTACTAAAGTAGCGGATGATTTTGTAGTTCCGACTTTCTGGTTCAAAGAGGAAGAAGCTTATATGGAGGAAATCGCTAAAGCGATGGAACAGCAGTATCAAGAGGACAAAGAAAAATAACGGAATGAAAAAGTCCGAAGCTTTAGTCGATTTTAATTAAAGCATATTAGAGCTGTCAGGACTTTTTTCTTTGTTATTAATTGAAAGGAATATGATTAAAATTTCACAAAATAAATTATTTAGCTTTTAGTTAAGGTTATCTATATTCAAGACTTTTTCAATAACTGGATGTAATCTCTGGCACCATGTAGAATTCTATATATTAGTACAGTATTTTCAATTACCCGATAAAAAGAAATATAAGGCTCCGTTATAATCATTCGAAAATCGTAATGATTTAGAGATTTATGATTAATTTTAAGACCAGCATAAGGAAATATCTCAAGCTGTTTTAGAGAAGACATAATTCTTTGCAATACTTCCTCCGCTGCTTGTGGATTATCTAACAAAATATAATCAAATATTTCATCCAGGTCAGTATCAGCTTCCGTAAGCAATTCAACTTTATAACTTGTCATCAATTTTCTTCCTGATTCTTTTATATGCAGAATCGAGCGAAGTTGTTTTTTCTTTATTTAATCGTTGTTCTTCTGCGATTAATAATTTTTCTTTTAACTCAATTATCGCTTCTCTTTTTTCAAAAGCATCAATACTCATTAAAACAAGGTCCCCTTCTCCATTTTTAGTGATATACACAGGTTTTTCTTCTTCATGAGCAATTTGGGAAATAGTATTATAATCATTTCTTAAAGAGGTAGACGGCTTAATTATCATTTTTAAAAACCTCCTATCCATTTATTATAGTATTATAATACCACAATTATTATATTATATGTAGTTTGCTTTTGTTTGCCCTGATTAGCAGATGATTTTATAGCCCCGAATTAGAGGAAGAAGCCTATATGGAGGAAATCGCTAAAGCGATGGAACAGAATTATAAAGAGAACAAGGAAAAATAATGGAATGAAAAAGTCCGTAGCTTCAACCTATATAAAATAGAATGATATGCTTGTCCAGACTTTTTCACTCGATTTTCTTATGTGTACTTTTAAGAAAAATATAATTCTGTCAACCTTCTTATATCAATTTCATTTGAAACATTGATAAAATATGGCGCTTGCCATGCTTGTGTTTTTTTAGCAGCGTTATTTAACGAATTTTCCCAAGAAGGATATACTCTTATTGCCATTTTCCCTTTGTTACCAGCAGTTCTTAATATTCCTTTCTCTAAAAGAAGAGATTTGGGAAAAATAAACTGACCTTTCAAGTCCTTATCTATAATTGAAATTACTATTTTATTCGGGCTTTCACTGTACGCATAAGCCTGGTTACAATGATTTACATCTTTTTCCCAGAAAACGACAAAGTAGCCATCTTTCTTTAGTGTTCGTTTAGCTAAACGACTCCTATAGTTATTATCATTTATATGAAAAGTAGTTCCCTCATATTCCATATTTTGCGGCTCGTTCAATATGTTTGTGATTTCATCATCTGTGCCAGAAAGTAATTCTTTCATTAGGTTTATCGATTTTAGCATTTTTCTTCTCATCCTTTGAATTTCTGCTTATTCCACCGCAATATATATTTCTGTCTGCCCATCTGCCGGATCAATATCACCAGCATAATATTCAAAATCACCAGTGAATGTCCGACAATTCTCAGGCAGCTTCTGCCATTCCCAAATAGCTGCCCATGCTTGTGGAACCTTTTCCACGATTGGACCTTTTTCAGTTACAAATACAGCATAATTCGCTTCCGGAACGGTAAAAGTTTGAATGCCTTCTAAATTCGGAACTACGGAATCAGCCGCTACCTTTACACTCAACATAATTTCATATGGCCCTTTATCTTCTTGCTGATAATGAAAATAGCAACCGTAATATCCCGCTTCACGAATGTTTACACCTAGCTGCTTCCCAATATTTTCTGTGAAAAAGCGTTCAAATAGCGCGCCTATCTTTCCATTTCCTAGCTGCTCTGCTTCATTTGTAGTTACCGCACTGACTCCTGCTAATGTAAAAGCTGGCCTTTTCTCGATCCGGACTGGTTTTATATTTCCAGCTGATTTATCCTGCTTCATGCCTTATCAAACTCCTTATCTATGTGATAATAGCTATTATAAAGTAGGAAACCTGACAGCTGTCTGTCTAGTTTATTCAACTTATTGATACATTTTTATAATTTGAGCTGCACGCTCTGCAATAACATCTCGTAAATGAACGGGCTCTAGCACTTCCACATGAAATCCAAAGCTTAGAATAAAGCTGTATAACCATTCATCTTCAGGATAAGCTTTCTTCACCAGCCATGCCCCATCCTCAGTTGGGACAAGCTCTTCTGCATCAAACCAATCTTCCGCTAAATGACGCACGTCTCTCTGAAAACGTAAAACTACCTCGTTATTATTGGAGCTGGATGATTGTTTTCCGCTTATCTGCTTTTGTTTTGGTAAAGTTCTACGAGTAAAACTTGCTTCTGCATCAACGGACAAAGATTTCATTCTGCGTAATTTAAATAAACGAAACTGCTCTCTGTCTAAGCAGTATGCTTGGACATACCAATGTCTTCCTTTGAGAATTAATGTATGCGGTTCTGCTGTTCGCTGCGTCAACTTACCTTCCGCATCCGAGTATGTAAATACGATAAATAGACAGTTATCTATTGCCTTTTCAATACACTTCAATTTTTCTTGGAGGCGTGTACTATGATCCCAAGGTGAATAATCAATGAGAACACGACTTGTTTTACTTTGAAAAACTTCGACATCATTAGGAGGTACGATACTATTCATTTTTTCCATCAATTGCTGATGCTGCACTTTTTCATATGAAGTAGATAAACTCCGTAGTGCTGTCACAATTTCAGCCAATTCATCATTGGTTAACAGATTACGATCCAATCGATAACCTTCCGCAAGTCCGATGCCGCCATGAGCTCCCTGATAGGTCACGATAGGAATGCCGGCTGCATTAATTGCATCAATATCTCTATAAATCGTCCGTACAGATACTTCAAATCGTTCTGCTAAATCTTTTGCCTGCAGCATCCGATGATTTATCAATAATATGATAATGGACAGTAGTCTTTCTAATTTCATAATTCTCTCCTCCAAGCCAGCAGTATCTTAATATTATTCATTTTAATGCATAAAGAAAAAGCCAGGCAACAACCTGACTCTCTCTTTTACCTTATATCTCGAACAACACTGTTTAAAATCATCGAAATCAATGAAATCACAATGGAAGCAATAAATGCTGTGCCAAAACCTTCAATAATAAAATCAGGACCGATAAGCGCCTGCGTAATCATCAAGGTAATCGCATTGATAACAATTAAGAATAAACCAAATGTAATCACCGTAATTGGCAAAGTCAAAATAACCAAAATCGGCTTCACAAAAATATTCAATATAGCTAAAATCAAGCTGGCTAACAGCGCCGTGCCAAACCCTTCAAGCTGAAAAGAATCAAAAATCTGGGCAACGGCGATCAGTGCGACAGCATTTAATACTAATGAAATAATCCCCCGAAGTAACATTAATACACGTCTCCTCTAGGCATAATAAAGGCGGCGATGATATAGACAATCGCTAATGTGGAAAAACTCGGGATAAGCAGGATTAAGAATATAATTCGGAGCAGTGTCGGATCCACATTTAAATACTCTCCTAATCCGCCAAGAACGCCGGCAAGAATTTTATTGGTTTCGGAACGATATAATCTTTTCATGAAAGTACCTCCTCAGGTAATTGGTTTGCCATTTATTGATTCAAGCATATGTGTGCTTCTATTCTTATATACGAAAATAGAAATGAAAAAGTTTCATTTCTATTTTCCCGCATCGTATTCTTTTTAAACAAAACAATTATTTGGAGTTGTCTTTAGCAAAATCCCAAGTATAAAAACGTTCTATCGCCTGGCCTTCAATCAATTCATTTTTCACTTCTTCATCGATTTCATCCATTTTTTTAAACCAGCCAAACATACCTGCCACCTGTGAGTCGTGAGACAGAACTGTTTGCAGCTTGGTATCAAAAGTGTCATGAACATCATTAACGATATCCGGACTTCCTAAATCTTCTTCATGACCATTCGAGAAAGCCTGCGCCCATACTTTTGGCCTTTCCTCCGGATTCATTTCTTCGACTGCTTGAATCGCAGCAGCTCCCAGGGCATTATGATCCGGGTGCACAGCATAGCCGGGATAATGCGTGATGACAAGGGATGGTTTGATAGCTTCCAAATACCCTCTTAAATGGTCAGCTACCTCTTGTTTGTCTTCAAATTCAATTGTTTTATCACGGTATCCAAGCATTTTCAATTCAATATCCAGGGTTTCACAAGCCTGTTTCAATTCTTTTTTGCGAATTTCAGGCAAGGATTCCCGATTTGCAAATGTTGGATTCCCCATATTTCTTCCCATTTGTCCTAACGTTCCACATAAATACGTAACCGGCACACCTTCTTTTCGAAACTGTGCGATGGAACCGGACGCTCCAAATGCTTCATCATCCGGATGTGGATAAATCACAACAACATGTTTCTCCATTTCGTTCACCTGTCTTTCTGAAATCAAACTATATCATTCGTGTCTGTTATTATTGTTGAAACGGTGTCTCGCTGATTTCCAATGACACCATTAACCGACCCTCGTCGTCATGACCAGCCATAAGCAATTGATCTTCCTGGTATATCGTCCAATCCGTCAATCCTTCCGCATAAATCCAGCCAAGCTCCATTTTCAAACCGACACGGTAGGAATTTCCGTCCCCGATAATTTTTGCATTCTCATATTTCACTTTTGCATTCCGTATATATGCGCCAACATTATAAGCATTGGCATCTAAATGACTCGCATAAGCACCATTTGTTGTCTCTAAATGGACATATACATCTTTATTTAAGTAACTGTCCAGCGCCTGCTGAACTTTTTCCATTTCTATCGGCTTCATGTTTCAACCTCCAATTCTACTCTTTTACTCTATCGAAATGCAGACACAGCGTCAAATGAATAGCTTCATAAAAATGAAAACTGTCCTTCTCCATAAAAACCAGTCTGCAAAAACATCGCGCTTTGCAGACTGGCCATTTTCCATTATTTACTGCTGACTTTCTCTTTCAGAACATCATTCATACGTGCTTTATCTCTTTCCAACACTGGACCAAGGTATTTTCCTGTATAAGAGACATCTGCCTGTTCGGCAATTTTTTCCGGTGATCCCGTTGCAATAATCTGTCCGCCGCGGTCTCCGCCTTCCGGACCTAAATCAATAATATGGTCCGCACTTTTAATCACATCTAAATTGTGTTCGATAATCAAGACAGAATCTCCATTATCCACCAGTCGCTGCAGGACATCCAGCAAACGGCGAATATCAGCAGAATGCAATCCTGTTGTCGGCTCGTCCAGAATATAAAAGGTCTTGCCGTTGGAACGTTTATGCAACTCACTCGCTAACTTCACCCGCTGTGCTTCCCCGCCGGATAAAGTTGTGGCCTGCTGACCTAATTTAATATAACCTAATCCGACATCGTACATGGTTTGCAGTTTCCGTTTAATCTTTGGAATCGCAGAGAAAAATTCCAATGCTTCTTCAATCCGCATTTCCAGGACTTCGGATATATTCTTGCCTTTATATTTCACTTCCAGGGTTTCCCGGTTGTAACGCGCCCCGTCACAAACTTCACATGGGACATAAACATCCGGCAGAAAATGCATTTCAATCTTGATAATTCCGTCTCCACGACAGGCTTCACAGCGTCCACCTTTTACATTAAAACTGAAACGTCCTTTTTTATAACCGCGTACTTTAGCTTCATTCGTTTGCGCAAATACATCGCGAATATCATCAAATACACCCGTATACGTAGCCGGATTGGAACGCGGTGTTCTTCCGATTGGAGACTGGTCAATATCGATAACTTTTTCAATATGCTCGATTCCTTTTATCGTTCGATATTTCCCAGGTTTCACTTTTCCTTTATATAATTCTTTCGCCAGGGACTTATACACAATCTCATTCACCAGTGTACTTTTTCCGGATCCGGAAACACCTGTTACAACCGTCATCAGTCCAATTGGAATCTCAGCCGATACGTTTTTTAAATTATTTTCCGATGCGCCGGTAATTTTTATTTTGCGTTTATCCGCTTTTTTACGCTTAGATGGTACAGGAATAAATTCTTTTCCGGATAAATAACGGCCAGTTAAGGAATTCTCATTTGCCTTCACATTTTCCGGTGTATCGCTGGCAACAATCTCTCCGCCATGCTCGCCGGCGCCAGGACCAATATCAATCAGCCAGTCCGCTGCAAGCATTGTATCTTCATCATGTTCTACCACAATCAACGTATTATCTAAATCCCGCATTTGTTTAAGCGTCTCAATCAAACGGTCATTATCACGCTGATGCAGACCGATAGAAGGCTCATCAAGCACATAAAGCACACCTGTCAGCGCCGATCCGATTTGTGTCGCCAGGCGAATCCGCTGTGCTTCCCCGCCTGAAAGTGTCCCTGCTGAACGGGATAATGTTAAATAATCCAACCCGACATTATTTAAAAATGCCAGACGGTTATCAATCTCCCTTAAAATCAAGCGAGCAATCTGACGGTCTTTGTCACTCAGTTCAAGCTGGGTGAAGAAGTCTTTAGATTCCAGGATTGAAAAATCGGTTACTTGACTGATATGCTTCCCGTCAATTAACACCGCAAGTGCTTCTTTATTTAAACGGTTCCCTTTACAGGTTGGACAATTTTTCTGAGCCATATATTTTTCTAACGTTTCACGGATAAAATCAGATGACGTTTCTTTGTACCGGCGCTCTACGTTTTTTAGCACCCCTTCAAAAGCTACATCTTTAGTACGGGAGCTGCCAAAATCATTCTCATAATGAAAATGAATTTTTTCTTTTCCGCTTCCATGTAAAATTTTATCCATTTGTTCCTCTGGAATATCTTTCACTGGAACATCCATTGGAATGGCATAGTGATCACAGACACTTTTTAGAAGTTGCGGATAATACTGCGAACTGATCGGTTCCCATGGCGCAACCGCATGTTCATTTAATGTTTTATCCCAATCTGGAATAACCAATTCCACATCAACCTCAAGTTTTGAACCTAATCCATCACAGCTTGGACAAGCACCAAACGGGCTGTTAAAGGAGAATAAACGCGGTTCCAGCTTTCCGATGGAAAAGCCGCAAATAGGACACGCATGATTTTCGCTGAACAACAGCTCTTCATCGTCAATCACATCCACAATCGCATTGCCATCACCGAGTTTCAATGCTGCTTCCAAAGAATCACTTAAACGGCTTTCAATGCCGTCTTTCACGACAATACGGTCAATAACAACTTCAATAGAGTGCTTTTTATTTTTTTCCAAGTTAATATCGTCCGTAACCTCCATCATATTTCCATCAACACGAACACGCACGTACCCTTGTTTTTTCAAGTCTTCTAATACTTTAACATGTTCTCCCTTCCTGCCTGATACGACAGGAGATAAAATTTGCATTTTTGTTCTTTCCGGATATTCCAGCACCCGGTCCACCATCTGCTGGACAGTCTGTGAACTGATTTCAATCCCATGTGTCGGACAAGTCGGTTTTCCTACCCGTGCAAATAGCAAACGCAAATAATCGTAAATCTCTGTCACGGTTCCCACGGTGGACCTTGGATTTTTACTGGTTGTTTTTTGGTCAATCGAAATAGCCGGTGATAATCCTTCAATCACATCGACATCCGGCTTATCCATCTGTCCCAGGAATTGTCTTGCATAGGCAGACAAAGATTCAACATACCTGCGCTGTCCTTCCGCATAAACGGTATCAAAGGCGAGGGAAGATTTCCCGGAACCGGAAAGCCCTGTCAGAACCACTAATTTATTTTTAGGAATATCCACATCTATATTTTTTAAATTATGTGCTCTGGCACCTTGAATGTTTATAGATTTGCTTGGCATAAAAACCTCATCCTTCCGCTTTAAGCTCCAAGAGAACATCTCTTAATTCCGCTGCTTTCTCGAAGTCTAGATTTTTGGCTGCTTGTTTCATTTCTTTATCCATATTTTCGATGACCTGCTGTCTGTCTTTCTTCGTCATCTTCTTCACTTGTTCCGCTTCCGATTCGTATGTTTCCGAAGCTTCGGCAGCAACCGTTGCCTGAATAACATCCCGGACTTCCTTCCGAATCGTTTGTGGCGTAATACCATGCTTTTCATTATATTCCTGCTGAACAGCACGACGGCGTTCTGTTTCATCCATCGCTTTTTGCATCGAATCGGTTATTTTATCGGCATACATAATAACTCTGCCTTGCTCATTACGTGCAGCACGGCCCATTGTCTGGATTAAAGAACGTTCTGAGCGCAAGAAGCCTTCTTTATCCGCATCCAAGATGGAAACCAGTGATACTTCCGGAATATCCAGTCCCTCCCGGAGAAGGTTAATTCCGACAAGTACATCATATTTTCCGACACGGAGATCACGGATTACTTCAATCCGCTCCAATGTTTTAATTTCCGAATGCAGGTAAGCAACTTTGATACCAATTTCTTTTAAATAATCGGTTAAGTCCTCTGACATTTTTTTCGTTAACGTCGTAATCAATACACGTTCATTACGTTCAGCCCGTTTATTAATTTCTCCAATTAAATCATCAATTTGTCCTTCGATCGGACGAACCTCTATCTCTGGGTCCAGTAAACCTGTCGGACGGATGATTTGCTCTGTCATTTCCGGAGAATGTTCTAATTCATATGGACCCGGTGTTGCGGAAACATAAACCAGCTGATTTGTCTTCCCTTCAAATTCTTCAAAGCGCAACGGCCGGTTATCCATCGCAGAAGGCAGTCGAAAACCGTGATCAACCAGAACTTGCTTCCGTGCCTGGTCTCCATTGTACATTCCGCGGATTTGCGGCAATGTCACATGGGATTCATCAATAATGACTAAAAAGTCATCTGGAAAGAAATCCAGCAAGGTATATGGCGTTGCTCCCGGCTCACGTAATGTTAATGGACGTGAATAGTTTTCAATTCCGGAACAAAAGCCCATCTCCCGCATCATTTCCAAATCATAATTTGTACGCTGCTCTAAACGTTGTGCTTCCAGCAGCTTCCCGGCATCATTTAATTCTTTCAGCCGTTCTTCCAATTCTTTTTCAATATTTTTAATCGCTATTTTCATCTTTTCTTCACGGGTAACAAAGTGGGATGCCGGAAAAATAGCTACATGCTCACGGTCACCGATAATTTCGCCGGTTAAAGCATCTACTTCGCGAATCCGGTCAATCTCATCTCCAAAAAATTCTACCCGAATACAGTGTTCTTCATGCGATGCAGGAATGATTTCTACGGAATCTCCGCGTACCCGGAATGTCCCGCGCTGAAAATTAATATCATTTCTTGCATATTGAATATCTACCAGCTCCCGCAACAGCTGGTCTCTTTCTTTTTCCATGCCAAGTCTTAAGGAAAGCACCTGGCTCTTATATTCTTCCGGATTTCCCAGACCGTAAATACAGGAAACACTAGATACAATTAAAACATCATTTCGTTCAAAAAGTGCGGACGTAGCCGAGTGACGCAACTTATCAATTTCATCATTGATACTTGCATCCTTTTCAATAAACGTATCTGTAGATGGTACATAGGCTTCCGGCTGATAGTAATCATAATAACTCACAAAATATTCTACCGCATTATTTGGGAAGAATTCTTTAAACTCACTATAAAGCTGGCCTGCCAGCGTTTTATTATGTGCAATCACAAGTGTCGGCCGGTTAATTTCTTTGACCACATTGGACATGGTAAATGTTTTCCCCGTTCCGGTAGCACCGAGCAATGTCTGGTGACGCTGGCCGGCAAGTACTTTTTCGACAATATCATTAATTGCAGCCGGTTGATCACCCGCCGGTTCATAAGCAGAAACTAATTCAAAATGATCATTCATCCTATTTCCTCCGTTCCTTGCAATAACTATTTTCTATTATACCCTTTTTACGAAAAACGAACAAGCATTCGATATTTTCTTTATATTTTTGATGCTATTTTTTAAAAATCCTCTACTTCCATTATAGCCTTTCTGTCAATCTTTCAATCCTTGATTATATTTTACAATAACGAAAAGAATGCTTGGATCGCGTATAACTGCTGTTCCAAGCATTCTTTTATTAAGATGCGTTATTCTTTCTTTCTCTTCTTGCTTTAAAGGGCTCTTCTGCAAACTGAAACCCTAAAGAATGATGTTCTCCTTCATAAAGGGAACACTGTACAAAGCGGACTTCTTCGTCCCGGTTCAATACTTCCATTTTAATATAAGCTCCGCTTCCCTGCAACGCTTCATAAAAAGTCTGAGGAGTTTGCACATTTCTTCCGCCAACCCGGTAAATAACTTCACCAATTTCTATTTCCAATCTGTCTGCAGGACTTCCCGGTAAAATACCGACAACCCGTAACCCTTTTGCATGCGGCTGGTAATACGGTCTGCGTAAACGGTCGCCTTCTCGATAACGATAATTCAAATATTCCTTTCCAATTATCGCCAGTATGATGGCAGCAAGAGAAAGATATGGAACAAATACGCCGCTGACAGCAATTAGTAAAATACCAATTGCTAAAAATGTATTTGCCTTAGCCAGTTTATAGATAGCTTCCTGGTGAAAATGCCCTTTGGCTTTATAGTTAAAGCCAATCAAGAAAGGAATAAGCACCAATCCCAAAGAAGATTCACCAATGGATAAATAAGGCCACCAGGGCGCAAAAGAAGTAATTGCCCCTTCCGGAACAAGCATCAGCAACGGTACAACCGTTAATCGCTTCAGCTGCTGTGCACCTACCCAGGCTCCGCGGTCACTCAATTGAATGCTTGGAAACACATCCTGTTTTTCTATCCGTTTAATCAATAATGACTCTACAAAAAGAAGTAACCCTGCCAGCACTGCTAACGCTGGAAGGCTCCGCCCATAAAGCAAGGAGTAGTCCAAAACATTTTGTATGTCCAATATATATGGTGCAAAAAATAAAAGAAGAAACGTCAGCCCCAATGTATAGCTGGGGGAAAGTAATGTAAAACGCGTACTGATACTTAAAATAACAAAACTAAGAGCTAATACGAGAAGGGTCTCATAAGAGAATACCATCCCGACACCAATCATAACAGCAGATATTAATATACCGCTGATTAATGAAACAAGCCAAGTCTGGTGCCATTCCATAAACTTGGGATATATTTTTATCCCGAAATCATACCGCTCGCGTTTAATACGAAAATAACTTGCCATCGTTAATATAAATAAAAACCAGTATAATGCCGGATTCAGAAAAAATTTGCCTATGCCTTTTGCCAATTCAATAAGCCATGATTCCACCAATACGCTTCACCTGCTTTGCAAATCCTATTTGTTAATGAAAATTTGTTCATCCATCACTGGATGATGAATGAACAAATCTCCTGTTTTATTGATAAAGTTCCTCTAAAGAACGTTCCAACTGTCTGTCGTCTTCCCCATCACGAATTTTTTCAACTACTTGTGTTTCAATTAAACCGCCTGTTTCTTCATCTACTTCTCCAGTTACTTCCAGATCATTATCTTCCTGGAACGCTTCTACAGCACTTTCTGTTTCTTCACTAAAGTAACCGTCCGTTCTTCCCGTATCGTATTCCAGTCCAGATAACATCTCTTGCATATTCGCGATTGCCTCGCTGGTATGGTCAAAAGTGAGCGCCTCGTCATCTGTTACTTGAATAGGAGTTGAATAATAGTAATCGTCCTGTTTTTGTTCGATGGTCGGCTCTACACCTTCCCCGTCAATCGAGTTACCATTAGGTGATAACCATCTAAATGTTGTCATTTTAATGGAGCTGTCATCCCCCAATGGAACAGCCTGTTGTACAGTGCCCTTTCCAAAGCTGGTTTCGCCGACAATGTCATAATCAAGCTCTTGCATAGCCACAGCGACAATTTCAGAAGCAGAGGCACTACCTTCATCAATCAGTACGCTGATAGGGTAATCCTTTTTCTCATCTAAATCAGATACATACTCTTCTGCATTGCCATCTGCATCCTCTATTTGCAGGTAAGGCATATCACTTGGAACAAATTGCTGCAGGATTTCTTCAGCAACATCCAGCAACCCACCAGGATTTCCGCGAACATCAATAACCAGTCCATCAATACCTTGATTTTCTAAATCCGTCAGCTGTTCTTCAAATTCTTCTCCTGTATGTTCTGAGAAGTTTGTGATTTGAATAACCCCGGTGTCATTTCCGCCTTCTGAATTCACTTCACTATATACCGTTTCAACCGGAATAGTATCGCGTTCAATCGTTACTTCAAATGGATCAGAAGTACCTGAACGCTGTATTTCTAAAACAACATCGGTTCCTTTTTCGCCGCGTATTTTTGCAACAGCCTCGTTCACATTTAACCCTTCCAGGCTTTCTCCGTCCACACTTAACACTTGGTCATTTGGACGCAGTCCTGCTTTTTCAGCCGGGGATTCTTTCATTGGAGACATAATGGTAATATATCCTTCCACCTCACTGACTTCTGCCCCGATGCCTTCAAAAGATGACTCAATCTGCTCATTAAATTGTTGCATCATTTCACTATCTAAGTAAGAAGTATGTGGATCGTCCAGTGTAGAAAGCATGCCTTCAATTGCACCTTCCACCAGTTCATTATCGTCAACATCTTCTATATAATTCGATTGAATCAATTCAAAGGTTTGTGAAATTTTATTCAAATCTGCCGGCAATTCCTCACCTGATTCATCACCGCTATTACTCAATGTGCCATTGTCTGAATCAGACATTTCTAAAGCAGAGTTGTCGCCCTGGTTCTGGGCTAGTTTAACTCCACCATAACCTCCTAACACACCGATAAGTAATGCACCAATTAATATCAGTATGATTTTAGTTTGATTAAGCTTCATTTCTACACCTCTTTATTTCTTCAAAAGTTTTTATCCACCTCTGAAGTTGAATGCATGTATGCAATCACAACAGGAACTTTATCTTTCTTATTCTTCTATTATACCTGCTTTCTTAATGGAAAACACGTCATTTTTTCTAATAAGAAAAGCATATCATGTTATGAAGGGAATGACTATGATTTAAACCAATATCATGAAGAAACCGTCTTCTGTATCGTGTCCGCTCTGTTGTCTATGTTATCACTTTATCCTGATAACAAGAAAACCGAACTATTTCAAATTCCAAATAAATGGCCATTTGAATAATAGTTCGGATTCCTGCTTTGCTAAACAACTGCTTTATTCTATTCGATATTGGTTAAATTAATTAATGTAACCTGCCGGGTTAACCGGGTTCTTATAACCGCCCGGGTGTACTTCAAAGTGGAGATGGACCCCCGTAGAGCCTCCTGTATTCCCCATAACTGCAATTTGATCACCTTGGCTTACCGTCTCCCCGTTAGAAACCTTAAAACTGCTTAAGTGTGCGTATAACGTTGTATATTCTTCTCCATTTATATCATGCGTAACCATGACGGTATTGCCATAACCACTCATTGTTCCAGCGAAAGCAACCACCCCGTCTGCTGCAGAGCGAATCACTTTATCCCCTTCTCCAGTTTGTCCAAAATCCATTCCATTATGTGGTCGGACATCGCCATGAATCGGATGCACCCGGTTTGGATCAAAAGGTGATGTTTGCGGACCGGATGTCGGACGAATAAAATCAGAACTGCTGCTTGGAGCAGCACTTTGTGATTTCACTTCTCCTGATGCACTGCTTGCTACTTGTACATCTTCACTTTTTTCTTCACTTGAAGAGTCACTGTTTTCGGATGAATCATCTTTTGAAGTGTCATTGCTTTCGGATGATTCGTCTTCTTCTGAAGTATCCTCTTCCGGCTCGTTACTCTCTTCTGTTTCTTCTTTTTCCTGTTCTTGTTGTTCTGATTCTTGCTGCTCTGCTTCTTCTTGTTCTGCCTGACGGGCTGCTTCTTCTTCCCGCTCTTCCTCTGCTTTCGCTTCAGCCTCTGCGCGTGCTGCCTCTTCAGCTTCTTCCTGTTCTATTTCTTCTTTCTTACTTTCAGCCGATTCCAATGCAACCTGTTTCGTTTCTGCTTGTGCATCCATTAACGCTTGTTCTTCTTCAGCTGATAATTTCTCTTCTTCCATATCATCATATTCAATTTCCAGATCAGCCAATAGAGTTTCCTTATCAGAAATTTGATCATCCAGCTGATCTTGTAATGCGAGCAACTCATCTTGTTGATCTTCCAGTGCTGCTTTATTTTCTTCTACAGCAACTTTATTATCTTCCACCGTTACTTTGCTCGCTTCCAGTTCATCCTGGTCATCTTCCAGTTGCGCTTTATCATTCGCTTGCTCTTCTAAAATAGATCTGTCTGAATCCATTACTTTATTAACCGCTGTACTTCTGGAAACAAATTCACTGAAATTTTGTGCCCCAAAAATAACTTCTAAGTATTGAATTTCTCCACCATTTTGCTGAATGCTGCGAAGGCGGTCTTTAATGAGTTCATCTCTTTCCTCAATCCGCTCTTCTAAATCAACAATGTCTTCTTCTAATTCTTCTATTCGATCAGATAATTCTTCTATTTCATTTGTCAAACTATCAATTTCCTGATTTGTTTCTTCTATTTCCGTTTCTTTTTCCGAGAGATCGGATTGTGTCTGGCTCAATTCTTCATCGATGGATGAAATTTCGCTTTCTACGTCATCCTGTTCTTTTTGGTTTGATTCCAGCTTTTCCTCGGAATTCTCTTGCTTTTTCTTTGCTTTCTCTTTTTTGGATTCTAAATCAGATTTTTCTTTTTCCAAATCATTAATTTCATCTTCCACATCTTTTACAGACTCTGCCGAAACAGAATGTATTGGTGCTGTTATTGCGAGCAAAGTAATCAAACTAGATACTGTGAATGCTCTCATGCTTCTCATATGTTGTTCCCCTCTCCATTTTGTTTCTGCATCAAACACACTAAAACATGGCTCTGCTACCATATTCAGTATATGAATCTATTTTAGAAAAACCCGTATTCACTGCACTTGCAATGAATGCGAGTTTTCTTAAATGATTCCGGTTATGGAATTAATCTTTATCTTTCTTTTATACTTTTAAGAACTTACGGACACTCATCACGCTTCCCCAAACACCGATTATTGCTCCTATACAAAGGACCATCCCTGATAATTGCCAAGCAAATGGATTAAACGGCAGGAGATCTACAAATTGGAAGGACGTAGCAGCCGGGAAATAGTTGTATACATAGTAGTAACCACCTACAATAACAGCTACTGGAACCAAGGAACCGAGTATTCCTAATAATGCCCCTTCCACAAAGAATGGCCAACGAATAAACGAATTTGTTGCCCCTACTAACTTTTGGATTCCAATTTCTGTACTTCTTGCAATGATTGTAATCTTGATTGTATTGGAAATTAAGAATATAGCAGTGAAAACCAGCGCTACAATTAACACTAACCCTATCGCTCTGGCGTAGTTAGTGAACTCAAAAAGCTGATCGACTACTTCTTGCCCATATAATACATTTTCTACGTTATCTAATTCATCAATTTGATTTGCAATCACTTCAGTATCTTCAGGAACAGCAGCTTCGACCGTATACACATGGCTCAGCGGGTTATCCTGTTCAAGCATTACCCATGCTTGTCCCTCATCACCCATACTGTCAATTAAACTATTTAATTCATTTTCATTAGAAGAAAACTGGACTTCTGCAACCCCATCTATTTGCTCTATTTCTTCACCGAGTTCGACAATTTGATCCTCATCAGCAGTCACATCAATCATGGTGCTGATTTGCACATCTTCTTCAATATTCTTCGCCATCTGATTCAAGTTCAAGACTAACGCTAAAAATACTGCAACGAGAATTAAGGTTGTGGTTACTGCTGCAATCGAAGCAAAGGTCATCCAGCCATTCCGGAATATGTTTTTTATACCTTCGCGTAAATGTCTTAATAATGTTCTATACTTCATAGCCGTAGTCACCCCGCTGTTGATCTCGTACAACATTTCCATCTTCTATTGCAATGACACGGCGTTTAATTGTATTAACAATATGTTTACTGTGAGTTGCCATGATGACAGTTGTACCTTTTGAATTAATATCATCTAAAACCTGCATAATTCCCCAAGAAGTATCCGGATCCAGGTTTCCTGTCGGCTCGTCCGCTATGACTACCTTCGGGTTATTTACAATAGCCCGCGCAATTGCCACACGCTGTTGCTCTCCCCCTGATAATTCACTTGGGATCATTTTCGCTTTGTCTTCCAACCCTACAAGCTGCAGGACTTCTGCCACTCTATGTTTGATACTTTTTGGCGATGTTTCAATTACCTCTAAAGCAAACGCTACATTTTCATAGATTGTCAGTTTTTGCAGAAGTTTAAAATCCTGAAAGACAACGCCTATATCACGTCGCAAGTACGGAATATGTCTTTCTTTTATTTGACTTAAATCCCGACCATTAATGATTATTTTCCCTTTTGTCGGCTTTGCTTCGCGGTAAATCAAACGGATAAATGATGATTTACCGGCTCCACTCGGCCCGACAAGATAAACAAATTCGCCGCGGTCGATATGTATATTAATATCGTTCAGGGCTGTTACTCCATTACTATACGTTTTGGATACATTCTCCATCGTTATCATTTCATGACCACCTATTACTATATTATTTCCATTTATGACGAAGCGTCTCTACGATATGTTATATATATTCTAAAAAATACATATTTCGTCATCTCTATTTATTATCATTTTAACTAGTATATTAATCATTTTTATTTATTATATAAGCTCTATATTTCTGCATGAATCGACATCATTTAAATAGATTGAAACGAACAAAAGCAATTATAACATCTCTGCGTATTTTTTGATGAAAAAATCACATTACATTTTTATTTCAATTCGACAAAACTTGTAATAATTCAATCAGGTCATTCTGCAATCCCTTCATGATGGTATTTCACAGTTTTTCTTAAAATTGCCATATTTATTTTTTTCGTAAATTCATATGTTTCGTTTTTCCATGAAAAGGGTAAAAGAGCTTTTATTTTATTAAAACATTGCTGAGATGTTTCATAGGTATTTTAAAAAGCAGAATGAAGTGGAATATATTGCTTGAAAAAGGGATATTTCTATATTCGATAAGAGAGGAGATAATGATTTCTTGAAGAAGTGTTGCCGATACATCTTGGGAGGTAAAATAATAGAAAGAAGAGAGGATAACAGACGCTTGCAATAAAGCAAACGTCTGTTGTCATTATTGTTCCGATAACCAGGAAGACAATTCTTGCAAGTCTTCTCCTTCTACTTGTGTCTGTGGAGGCATACTGCCAATTCCTTCATGAACAATATCCTCAATTTGTTCCGGTGAATATTTCGAACCAATATCAGCCAATTCCGGACCGCCATTACCAGAAAGGTCGTTGCCGTGACAGTTGGCACAATTATTACGATATACTTCTTCACCGGCTTCCAGATTCTCTTCTGTGTCACTGGTGTCGCCTGCGTTACCACAGGCACCAAGAACAAAAAGTAATCCTAAAAACAAAGCAGCTATTCCTTTTTTCACGTATTATCCTCCTTGATTCATGCTGTTGCTATCAGTATATCTTTTTTTCATTCTTACTACATGGAGGATTTTGAACAAAAAAGAACAATTGCTTTTAATTCATTTGTGAACGAAGATACGCATTAATAAACATATCTAGTTTGCCATCCATCACAGCCTGGGTATTTCCTGTTTCCACATCTGTCCTGTGATCTTTCACCATCGAATACGGATGAAAAACATACGAACGGATTTGGCTGCCCCAGCCAATTTCCATTTGTTCTCCACGAATATCAGCCAATTCTTGCTGCTGTTTCTCGATTTCCAGCTGGTAAAGTTTTGATTTTAACATTTTTAACGCCTGTTCACGGTTTTTAATCTGTGAACGTTCATTTTGACATGTCACAATGATATGCGTTGGAAGATGCGTAATCCGCACTGCAGAGTCTGTCGTATTGACATGCTGTCCGCCAGCACCGCTGGCACGATAGGTATCTATTTTTAAATCTTCCGTCTTAATATCAATATCGACATCGTCGTTCATTTCCGGTGTCACATCGCAGGATACAAAGGATGTATGCCGTCTTCCGGATGAATCAAAAGGAGAGATTCGGACCAGACGGTGAACTCCTTTTTCTGCTTTCAAATAGCCATAAACATTATGCCCTTTGATTAACAATGTAACACTTTTCACACCGGCTTCATCACCAGGAAGGTAGTCAATTGTTTCTACTGAAAAAGAATGGCCCTCTGCCCAGCGTTGATACATCCGCAATAACATACTTGCCCAATCCTGCGATTCTGTACCGCCGGCTCCTGGATGCAACTCTAATATAGCATTATTTGCATCATAAGGTTCATTTAATAAGAGCTGTAATTCAAATTGATCTACCTGTTCTTTAAAACTTTTTATTTCCGTTTGCAAGTCATCAAATAACTCTTGATCATTTTCCTCTTTAACAAGTTCATAGGAGACTTCCAGGTTATCTAATGTCTCTGTGATATCCTCAAATTTATCAACATAGCTTTTTAAACCATTTGATTCTTGAATGACCGATTGTGCTTGATTCTGATCATCCCAAAAACTTGGATTAGCCATGAGTGATTCTAATTCAGCAATTCGTGCTTTCTTCTGATCGAGGTCAAAGAGACCCCCTGAACGCTTCAACTCGTGAAGTTATTTTTTCTAGCTCTTGCTTAATGTCGCTTAATTCCATAAATTAATTCCTCCTGATAAAGTGAAACTTCCTTTAATGGGGGAAATTCTTTCCTCCTCCCATTGAAGGTTCATTGAACGAATCGGGCCGTTACTGGCTGCCCTATTTCTCACTTACAATTTTCGATTTTTCTCCATTATTGAAGTGGGAGTCTTATAGCCAGTTGCACTGCGATAATGCTTTCTATCACTTATACTTTATTATTTCCCGTGACAGTTTTTATATTTCTTACCACTGCCGCATGGACAAGGATCATTTCGCCCTACTTCATTGTTTTTCACAACCGGTTTTCTTGATTTCTTCTTGCTTTCTCCGCCTCCGGAAACAGCTTGCGTATTTTTAACAACTTCCTGACGTTGCAGGTTATCCTGGATTTGTGCCTTCATAACATATCTGGATACTTCTTCTTCAATGCTTGCAATCATTTCTTCAAACATATTGAAGCCTTCCATCTGGTATTCACGCAATGGATCATTCTGTCCATATGCACGTAAATGAATACCTTGACGCAATTGATCCATCTGGTCAATATGATCCATCCACTTAGTATCTACTGTACGGAGTAAGATTACTTTTTCAAACTCGACAAATTGCTCCGGTGTCAGTTCTGCCTCTTTAGCATCGTAGCGGCGATTCACTTTTTCCATGATAATCTCTGTTATTTCAGCAGGTTCTTTATCCTTCAATTCGTCCTTAGGCATATCGCCCTGTTCCAATAAATTACCTTCCACATATTCGATAATGGCATCCAGATTCCATTTGTCCTCATCATTATCCTGCGTATGCGTATGAACAATCCGCTCTACCGTAGATTGAAGCATATTTGTAATAATCTCACGCAGGTTGGTTTCCGAATCGATGACTTCAAAACGCTGTTTGTAAATAATTTCACGCTGCTCACGAAGTACATCATCATAAGACAGGATGGTTTTACGAGCGTCGTAGTTATTGCCTTCAACACGTTTCTGGGCAGATTCTACTGCACGGGAAACCATTTTACTTTCAATTGGCTGGGTATCATCCATACCGAGTCTTTCCATCATTGTTCTCAAATTATCTGACCCAAAACGCCGCATTAGCTCGTCTTCCATGGATAAGAAAAATTGGGAAATACCAGGATCTCCCTGACGTCCGGAACGACCGCGAAGCTGATTGTCAATCCGGCGCGATTCATGCCGTTCTGTACCAATTACTGCAAGTCCGCCCAGCTCTTTGACACCATCACCCAGCTTAATGTCAGTACCGCGTCCGGCCATGTTGGTCGCAATCGTTACAGAACCTCTTTGTCCGGCATTCTCAATAATTTCCGCTTCACGAAAATGGTTTTTCGCGTTTAACACTTCATGTTTAACGCCTGCCCGTTTTAACATCTGTGAAATCAATTCGGAAGTTTCTACAGCTACAGTACCGACAAGAACTGGCTGACCGGCTTCATGACGTTCTTTAATATTACTTACAACAGATTTAAACTTGCCATCCATTGTTTTATAAATCTGATCTGCTTTGTCATCTCTTTGAATAGGTTCATTCGTAGGGATAGCAATAACATCCATATTATAAATGCTCCGGAATTCCTCTTCCTCTGTTTTGGCTGTACCTGTCATTCCAGATAATTTATTATACATCCGGAAATAGTTCTGGAAGGTGATAGAAGCAAGTGTCATACTTTCATTTTGAATCTGCAATCCTTCTTTGGCTTCTATCGCCTGATGCAACCCGTCACTGTACCGGCGTCCCTTCATTTTACGTCCGGTAAACTGATCAATGATAATGACTTCCCCTTCTTCCACCATATAATCTGTGTCACTATGCATCGATACATGCGCTTTTAAAGCCTGATTAACGTGGTGGGTTAAGGAAACATGTGATAAATCAAACAAGTTTTCAATTTGAAAGAATTTCTCTGCTTTATCAATTCCTTGTTCCGTTAATTGTACTGCCTTTGTTTTTTCATCAAAAGTATAATCTGATTCTTTTTGCAGCGTACGTACAAATCGATCCGCCTGCTGATAAAGCGATGCAGATTTTTTGGCCGAACCGGAAATAATCAACGGTGTACGAGCCTCATCAATTAAAATCGAGTCAACCTCATCAATGATGCCATAATTCAATGAACGCTGTACCATCTGCTCTTTATACAGCACCATGTTGTCTCTTAAATAATCAAAACCAAATTCATTGTTTGTTCCGTAAGTGATGTCAGCCTGATATGCTAAACGTTTTTCTTCCTTAGGAAGACCGTTGTGATTTAAACCGACTGTTAACCCTAAAAAGCCGAATAGTTCCCCATTTACTTTCGCATCACGATCTGCTAAGTAATCATTAACCGTAATAATATGCACGCCCTCTCCGGACAATGCATTAAGATACGCTGGCATGGTTGAAGCCAACGTTTTTCCTTCCCCTGTTTTCATTTCAGCTATATTACCGTTATGCAGCGCGATTGCGCCAATTAATTGTGTTCGGAAAGGACGCATTCCGAGTACACGTTTAGAAGCTTCACGGACAACCGCATATGCTTCAGTCAGTAAATCGTCCAATTCTTCTCCATTTGCAATTCGCTCTTTGAATTCTTCTGTTTTATGCTGCAAATCTTTATCTGAAAGCTTTTCCACTTCTGGCTCTAATGCCTCAATCTTGTCCACCTGTTTTTCAATACGCTTCACTAATTTTTGGTTTCCATCACCAAAAATCTTCGTTAATAATCCTGCCATTATAAACGCTCCTCAGTTATTTGAAACTTTTGTTACTTACCGGACTACATTCCAGCGTCATTCATATATATGATTTACCATTGTTTAAAGCGCGTCTTTAAAAAGTTACTAGCTTTTATATTACTTTTCAAAGGTAAAGATATCATCGTTAGTACCTTTATCATTTCTTATAGGTAATCGTCAATAATAGTATCATAACACTTCCTAAACCGTTATGACAACTTACATCGTTTGTGTCGTTTTTGATAGTGTTTCCTCTGGATCACTAAAAGAATCTCTAGACTTTTTTTATTAATAATTCAACTTTCGCGCTCTTAAAAGTGACTTCCTTTCCAAAGGAACAGAAGTTGATCGTTTCTTGCATACATCTGTTGACAAAGATGAGAAAGTAAAGTGTAAGACGACCGCTGCGGCGGACCGTTTTGCTTTCCGACGTACAAATGTTTTCGGTGGGGCGAGTAAGCGCAGTCCCAACCCAGGACGTTGCGGTCTTAGTCTGCCTAAGGGCACGCTCTTCAGATGGTGCTGATCCCTCAGGAGTCAAAACGGTCCGCCTCCGCTAGTAGGATATTCTATGCGGTTAAAATTGCTGAACCAATAAAAGTTCAATCAGACAGAACACGTTTTTTTAGCGCATGGCAAAAGATTTTATTTCTTCCATCCGCTGTAGAATCCTATTAGAGCGCAGGCCAACCACAAAGTTGAGTTATAAAAAAAAGAACTGAAACGATTATTCCAGTTCTACAATGAGGCAATCTTGCGAGGGAGTTTTTTCGGAGAGTAGTACCATTCTTGGTTATACTACTTTATATTTTTTCTTTTTGTTTTGAGGATAGTTGTGCAACATTTTTATTGAGGTTAGCTATAAAACGTAATAATTGTTGAATTGTCTGTTCCTGCTGTCTCACCCGTTGTTCAAGCTCATTCAACAATTGCTGGTTCATATACTGCATTTGACCGCCTCCTTTTTTCTTTCTAAACCATTTATATCATAGGTTGTCTTTCCCCGCGAATCGACAAAATTGAATTTTTATTTGCTAAAATTGCATTTTCTCCCGGGAGAAATTCAATTTTTAAAGTATAAAAATGATTTTCTTGTCAAAAATAATACTAAAAATTGAAAATTGATGCTTTTTAACAAAAATTTTATTATATAGAGACAATTTATTACGTTTTCCTCTATCCCCTTATTATTCGTATAAAAATTAAAACAGTCTGCTGCCTCTATGACAGAAGCAGCAGACTGTTTTTTCTACGAAACTATTTTTCTATTTCGATTTATACATGCGGTTCAATTAAACCGTATTTTCCATCACGGCGTTTATAAACCACATTGGTTTCGCCGGAATCATCGTTGGTAAATACAAAGAAGCTGTGTCCCAGCATATCCATTTGCAGAATAGCTTCTTCAGAATCCATTGGTTTCAGATTAAACCGTTTGGTACGAACCAGTTCAATCTGATTTTCAGGTTCTTCAGCTGCCTGTTTCGCTTCTCTTTCTAATTCAGCAAAAGCATGCTTAGGTGCTCCATTTTGTCTAAATTTACGGTTAATTTTTGTTTTATGTTTGCGTATTTGTCTTTCTAATTTATCTACGGCTAAGTCTACAGCAGCGTATAAATCAATATGCTGTACTTCTGCACGCAGTAAGAGATTTGTCATTGGGATAGTAACCTCAATGCGCTGTTCATCATTATAGACACTTAAATTCACATGCACATCGCTAGTCGGAGGGGTATCAAAGTATCTTTCCAATTTGCTGATTTTCTTCTCAACATATTCCCGAATAGCGTTTGTAACCTCAATATTCTCGCCTCTGATATTAAATTTCATGTAAGTGTCCTCCTTCTTTACTTTTATAAATCTATTATAACACTATTTCACAAACTTCTCTTGTCTAAACCCCTTTTTTTCGTAAACGTTTTCTATTAAATTACTTCATCTCCTTATACGCAAGGATTAGAAAGGGGGATGTTTTCTATTAACACTAAAAAGAGAAAGGAATATCGTTCTCCTTCCTCTCTACTTTTTTTTATCTAAAAACATACCATCCGTATTTTGTACATTTTTATAAGGGTTAACGTAACTTGTTGTCGATTTTTTTTGCTGTTGTACCTGTTTCATTTCATTTTTTAATGCAGTGAACAACTGCTCCATCTGCTGTTCGATATGCTGGTTCATCTGGACAACCGTAGTTCCCAGTTTTTCTTCCTCTTCTGTATAAGGAGGAGCTATCGTTTCAAGCAGTTTCCCTCTCTTCTCTATTTTCTTCTGTAATACACCGATAACTTCTTCACGGTTATGAGAGGTGATGTCCCGCAGTAATAGCTGCTGCATGCTTTCTGTTATTTGGTGGATAGGGCGTATTCGGTTCATCAGATGGAAGCACCTTGTTTGTATTTTTGCTGACGGTCCTTTAGAATAACCTGCTTCCAGACATCACGGAATTCTTCGGTGTAACCGAGCGCTTCTTCCAGTTTCTCTATATCATTCTTTATATTTGCTTCTTTTAACAGGTTATGGATATAGTCATATAATGGGAGAATTTGTTGAGAAATCTCCATCTCCATATCAAGCGTTACTATTAGTTCATTAATGATTTTTTGCGCTTTCTGGATATTTGTATTTTTGGCAGCAAAATCTTTATTATCCAAGTCTTTCATGGCTTGTTTTATAAATTTAATACAACCGTTATAGAGCATTAAAGTCAATTCACCGCCGGAAGCTGTGTTGACAGCATTGTTTTGGTAAGCTTGATATGCTTTATTGCTACTCATACCGGGTCACCCCCTCTTTTTATTGTTCCATTCCGGAAGAGAAATTCGACATTAGCATACTGGATTGCTGGTTCATATTCGAAATAGCACGCTCCATCTCCGAGAATTGCTTCCAATAACGTGCTTCTACACTCTCCAGGCGGCGTTCAAAATTCTCAATACGGCTATTTATATCCTCCATCCGCTTTCCTATCGCATAACCATCTAAAGTCATGTTGTTTTCTGTACCAGCACGCTGATTGATTTGGCTGATGGTACTTTCTACGGAATCCTCCAGACGGTTAATTAAACCTCTTCCTTCTCCTTCTTCATTATTTACGAAGAGTTTTTGGACACTTTCTGCATCTTCAGCCAATGCCTCTCGAAGACTTTCTTCATCGATAACGAGCTTTCCACCATTCATATAGTCAGCGGACGTTTCAATTCCTACTTCGGTTAACGAAGTAAAAGCTCCTTCATTTTGCACCGTTCCATACCAGCTGGAACGCATGCTGGTTAAGCCATTTGATAAAGAAGCCTCTCCTCGGAGCATTCCGCTTTTTGCCTGTTCTTCCCAAAGTTCAATTTCTCGTTCGCTCATGTCCGATTTCTGCTCATCGGTTAATGGCGGATAATCACGAAAAACTTCTTCACGTTGCGACCCATTTATTTCATCAACAATTTCATTATACGATTCCACAAATGCTGTGATTTTTTCAACCGTATGATCAATATCGCTCGTTACGTTTAAAGATGCCTCTCCGTTCGTTTCATTTAAAAATTGGAAGGTAACACCATTCAGCTCATAATGGTTATCTTGGGATTCAACTGTATAAGCGCCGTTATAGGTGAATTCAGCATTTTGGGCGCCTTCTTCATCTTCTACATTTAAACCTAGTGCTGTAAACAAGCCGCTATCGTCCATGCTAAAGTCAACTTCCGCCCCGTCTTCATTATAAACACCCGTTCTGGTAGCTTCTAAAATCGCTGTATCGGAATTTTGATCATAAGTCATCCGAACAGGAGCATCCGCATCGTCATTAATCCGTCTGATAACATCCGAAAGGGTATCGCCCTCTTCCATTTCATATCGATGTTCTTTGAAGAATCTTCCCTCACCATCTTCTTCTCCATATGAAGCATCTTTTCCATACGTTCTAAATGTAATCGGACCATCCAAATTCAGAGGTTCTTCTGGGTCAAATCCTTCTTCAGGTTCCCCAACATTAATCGCAGAAGTCGCCAATTCCCCTACTTCAATCCGATATGTCCCGCTGTCTGCCCCGGCGCTTCCTGTGGCAATTACCGCATCTTCCTGTGTAGATGAAATTATTTTTGAATTAAACGTATCACTCATTTTCATATCAAAAATCTTATTTCGATCAAAATCGGCCAACAATTTATTCACATCCCGGAAAGCATCGCGTTTCCACTCCAACTTTGTCCGGTCTTGGTGTAATTTATCAAGCGGAATTCTTTCTGCGTCCATTAAATCTTTAACCATTGAGTCTGTATCAATACCACTCGCTAAACCGCCAATTCGCATTATTCTTCACCTCTATATCCTTTTATTGACTAACAGTCCCATGAAATCAGCCATTTCTGCATACATATCCAACATCTTCTTTGGAGGAATTTCACGTATAACTTCTTCTTTATCAGCATCGACAACTGTAACGTAATACTTTTCCAGTTTTTCGTGCATTTCAAATTTGATATTTCTTCTGACCGGCTTTAAAAAATCATTCATCTTCTCTATGACTTGTTCAACTTGTGCTCTGCTCACTGCTCTGTTTTCTTCTTTCATAGCTGTGTCTTTGCCTTTTGTGTCAGATTCAAAAGCAGCGGATGATGTAACGGTGTTAATGGAATGAGGAATAAATGAAGTATTTGGAACTCCAGTTTTATTAACAACCATCAGGTTACACTCCTTACTGTTTATCTTTTATATCGGCTTCTTTTGTAAATTATGAAGCGCTAAATACAATGAAAAACATTTCTCCAAAAAGAAGCCATCTGCATTACAGTTCCTTTCCTTTCAAAAAGTCTAAGAGGTTTTGATCGATTTGTGCCGCCTGATTGTTTTGGTTTTTCACATCTACATAAATCTCCTGACGATAGATATCCACTGATTTAGGTGCACGAATCCCCAGCTTGACCTGGTCTCCTTCAATGGCAATGACTTCGACTTCAATGTCTTCACCGATTTGAATCGCTTCATTTCTTTTTCTGGAAAGTACAAGCATTATTTCCCCTCCTTTTCATGAGAAGGCTGGTTAATGGAAGCTCTGGATGAATAATCGTCCTGTTGAAGAACAACCTGTTTCGCCAGATTTTCTTTCACGTGAATCACAATGGGCGCTTTCAGGTTAATGGTACTGTCTGTAAAAGGTTTATTTACTGTGACGATGGTATAAATCGCTACATCATTGCGGTCTTCTATATGTAAACGTTCAATAGCAGAAGGCTCCAGCTCAAACGTATAATCTTGATAAAAATAATAGGGGTCAGTGATGATAAAAGCTAAACTGGCATCATCTACCGATTGTAAAATATGAAAAATGTGATTATCCGGAAATTCCAGCAATACAAATTGCCTGGCTTCTGAAAATCCAGGGATTCCGGACGGAAAGGTAATTATTTTAGACGTATCAATTTCTATTTCACCCAGATAGGCAGATGTTATTTTCATGGTGCACACTCCTTATATTTTCGTATTGACTACTTCGATTGTTAAATTCGGATGCTGCGCAAGAGAAGTTTCGACGCTTCCTGGTGTATATTGCATCATCGGTTTATTTATGTTTCCTTCAATAACTGGTTCATTCACCTGCACTTGAATGTCCAATTCTCCCGGCTCATAAGATGTCTCTACAGCAAAAGGAGAAGGAATAAATGTTAACCCTAATTGTTTTGGATGGGAAAAACCATTTTCCATCGCTTGTGATTTAATGGGATTGGTATCATTTTCAATCCGCATGAGCGCATCTCCTTGACGTGCTCTCCGTGCAGTTCCTTGCAGTGCTGCCTGCTTACCATCCTGTGCATTTTTGGCAATACTTTGTTTCGCACTTAATAAATTCATGTCTTCCCAAGCCTGGCTCTGATCAATGTTTAATCTCCCGGGGCTGGTTCGCATGGTGATGTCTGCTGCAGGCTGTCTGATGGTTAAATCGCCGGAAGGCTGTGACATATGTAATTGCGCCGGTTCAGATTGTATTTGTATTTTCGCCTGCTGCGAATGCATGCTAATTTGCGGAAAATCCATCGCCATTCCCTCGCTATCATCTTTTTAAAAACACCCCACCGCAGACAACATAATGGGCAGGGTGTATGAATGGTACCTATACCTTTTTAGTGCGTGTTCAAAAAGTCCGATAAATAGGACCAAGTCGGTTAAGAACGCGACGTCCTGTCGCAACACCGACACTAGCACGTCCTGTGCGTCGGAAGTTCAAGGCGACTAGCAAATTCCAAACGGAGCGTATGCCCTAATACGTGAGTATTGGAATTTGCTAGTCAACGTAGAAATTCGCCGTGTCATTTTTATTGGACTTTTTGAACATCTTCTTTCATGAGAAATACATCAAAGACGGCATATCCTTCCTTAGTCAGATACGTTTTGACATTAACGTAAAAAGTCAACCAAAGAAGGCTGAATGATTCGGGAGCCCGCTGAAAGCGCAGCCCGATGTAAACTTTCCTGCGTCATCAAATTCGTAATGGCTTCTGCAAAATCAACGTCCTCATTATCGGATAAAGTCTCTGTCGTTACGATTTTTTGATCGGCGAGACGATTTTCAACAAGCTCCAGACGATTCATACGAGCACCGATTTCTGCACGGGAATCAAGAACACCATTAATGGAAGTCTCCAACTCGCCAATACTGTCCTCTATATTTTCTTCCGCTTCCAGGTTATCGATGAATTTACCCACCGTATCAAATAGTTCGCCCGCTTCGCCAAAAACCGTTGACCCATTCATATTCGTTTTAACGTTGATGCCGCTTGAAACCTCAATCTGTACATCATCATCCGTAAAATCGGATGTCACTTCTCCATTCTCATCGATGGAAACTGGCGGCGTATCCGAGTTAGTGCCATTAAAAATATATTTCCCATTCACGTTTGTGTTCGCAATATCCACCAGATGCTCTTCTAATTGTTTTGCTTCTTCCACAATACTCTGGTATTCATCACTGCTATTCGTCCCGTTACTCGCCTTGACAGCCAGTTCTCTTAACCGCTGTACTGCGTTGTTTGCCTGGTCAATGGCTGCATCTGTATTATCCAGCCTGCTATTTGCTTCTGACGTATTGCGTTCAAATTGTTCAATTCTGGATAACTCAGAACGGTACGAAACACCTTTCATCGCAACCATCGGATCATCAGAAGGCTTGGATATCTTTTTTCCAGAGTACAACTGATCCATGTATTGATTCATTTGTGTACTGCTATTTGTCAAATTTCGTAATAAATTATTGGAAAGCATACTTTGAGTAACACGCATTTTTTTAACCTACCTTCCTACTAATCCCATTCGGTTGATAACGGTATCTATCAGCTCATCCATCGCTGTCATACCGCGAGCAGCAGCATTATAAGCATGCTGGAATTTAACCATATTCGTCATTTCTTCATCTAAGGATACAGCACTGATTGACTGGCGCTGGTTATTCACTTGATGCTGTAATGTTGCGGTACTATCCAGCATCGTGTTGGCATGGTTGGCATCCACACCAATCTCACCAATCATTGATTCCAGATAACCGTTCACAGACACATCGTCCAGTTCACCATTCGGGTTCGTGAAAATGTCAGCCAGCTCACTTGCTAAATCCCCGCTTCCTGCATTTCCATTAGACGATACAACAATATCCTGGGGATCTTCCAAAATAACTTCCATCGCTCCGGCAGCCCCTTTAGAATCTGCTAATTCGTTAAAGAACGGAACCTCTGTACCACCCTCCTGATGCACCTCATTAAAACTTTTACTAATCGCATAAGCAAGGTTATCCAGCTTCTCCAGCATTTCTGGAAAATCACCTTTTACTTCTCCGTCTTCAGCATAACCTGAAGTATGTACATAACTTTGAATCGTCCCCTGGGAAGATGTAATATCCATACCATTTACGGAGATGCTTTCAAATACGGTCATTCCATCTATTTTTGTATAAACCGGGTCGTCAATTTCATTGGTTTCTCCCGTTACACCGTTCACTAAAGTGGCCAACGCATTGCCTTCTTCATCTTTTACCTTTACCGTTGCGGTACCATCCCCTTGTTTTCCTTGAGGGATATGACTGTCGTCGTATTCCACTTCGATATTCACGATTCCTGACAAATCGTCTAACATATTATCGCGCTTATCATATAAGTCGTTCGCATTATATCCGTGCGTTTCAAGCTTTTTAATCTGCGTATTTATCTCATCCAGACCTTTGATCATATCATTTGCCTGATTAATCGTATTCTCTGTCTCTGTTTGTAAATCAGATCGAATATCATTCATGGAAGAAGACAGGTGATTAAACGTGTCTGCCAATGCACCGCCACTTTGCAGTACAACGGCTCGGGCACCATTCTGTTCTGGATTGGCAGCTGCTTCCTGCAGCGAACTCCAAAAATCGCTCGTGGCTGCTTCAATACCTGTATCACTCGGCTCATTTAATAAGTTTTCCATTCTTGATAACGCCTCTGATCGTTCAGACCAGTAACCTACCGATGCATTCTCCGCCCGGAATTGTGTATCTAAGAACTGATTACGGAGCCGCTGTACTGATCCAGCCTCAACTCCGGTTCCTACCTGCCCAGGCAGATTCGGACTATTCATTCCTGGTGTCGGATATGCATTCATTGCCTGCATATTAACCCGTTGTCTGGAATATCCAGGTGTGTTGGCGTTGGAGATATTATGTCCGGTTGTATATAGAGCACTTTGTTGTGTACTCAATGCTTGACGTGACATTTCTAATCCTCGGAACGTGCTCATTTCATTCTTCTCCCCTTTTTCTATGCTTTCGAATCAAACAAAGAACGGCCAGACATCTTTTCGGAAGAAGCCGCCCCATAATTCATCGATTGGATGGTTGGATTCACTAATTCCATCGAAAGCTGCACAAACTTCATGGATTCCTCCAATAAGGTCTTATTTAACTGTTCTTGTCTCTTCAATGCAGTAATGGTATCCGTTAATGCAACCGCAGCTTTTTCCAAGCTTTTCTGTTCTTCTCCATCTAACCGTTTCAGAATCTCTGTAATCGTTAATGTTTCTGCCGGATGAGACTGCTCTTCATTCCATGCTTCTGACATCTCTTGTCTTTTTTCCTCCTGCTTTTCCAGCTGGCGGATCAGGTTCCGTTCTTGTACAAGCAGGCCTTGAAATGCATCCAAATTATTATTTGTTAAAGCTTCTGTTTTTTGTTTCGATAACATCAGCAAATCTGTATGCGTAGCCGTTAAATCATTTATTGCGTGAATCAACTGCATGCTCACCCATTTTCCTCCTTTGACTGTATGCACTATTTACCAGTCCAAAAATCATGCATTTTCTGAGCAACCTTGTCATAGTTTATTTCATATTGGTTATTCTCAATCTTCTGCTTTATTTCATTTACATACGCAGCCCGTGCTTCATTTGGCTGACCCTGCTTCTGTAATTTCTTTGCTTCATTCGATATTTCAATACTATCTTTCTTGGAAGCTTCTGATTCCGCCGCTTGTTTATTGTTAAAAGCCTGTTTATATGGATTAAAATTTGTTGGATTTGGCCCATGTATTTTCATTTTCTGCACCCCTTCCAGTAATGTCCTGATATATTAATCTTTCTTCCATTCCCCTTTAGCATAATATGTTTTCTCTTTTGTTTCCTGGAACGTCTTCTCCTGTAAAGACTCTACGGCCTCATGCTGCATCAGATCTTCCTTTAATTGGGTTTGGCAATCGTCACATATATTCCCTTCTGTGATAGGATTCCCGCATCTTTCACAAGGATAAGATAAATTCGGAAATTGGGAAGGCTGAAGTCTGTTTTCGCGAATAAATTTATGGAGAAGGTGTTCATCTATGCCTGTTGCTGCTATAATCTGCCCCATCGTAGCAGCTCTGTTTTCCCGTTTTCTTAAATAGGTATATACCGTTTTAAAATCTTCTTCTTCTTTTTTATAACAAGCATTACATATTTCTCTAAATTGCTTTACAAACACACGATTACATCGTTCGCAGTTTGCCAGTTCTGCCATTGTTATGTCTCCTCTCCGCTTTTATCTTGCCAGGAAGGAATTTTCAATGTTCAGGCACTTATATCAATGAATATTTCTTCAAAAAAGCCTTAACCTAATTATATCATCGTCACTATTACCGTTTTTGTTAATAGTAAAAATGATTCATTTTACGGATGATTTTTCATTTTACCAGGGAGAATCGCCCGTAAATCTTTCGCTAAACGCAGTTTGATTTCAAATTTATTATAACAAATCACCACACTGTTTTGGGTATTCTCCTGCTTTTTAACGTTGTTCTTACACTGTTCAATCTTAACTTCTTGCTACGGTTAATACATAGACCGCCGGGCAACCATGAAGTTTTAACTGCTGTGCTGCCTGCCGTACGGTTGTCCCCGTTGTATAAACATCATCCACTATCAGCGCAGTCTGCTTCAATGGTTTGATGATAAAAAATGGATTATCTCTTTTTAACCGTTCTTTCCGATTATTGCTTGCCTGTTTCTCCCCGCTTCTCCTGCCTAAAACGTGGTTGATAGGACACGCCAGCATTTCTGCAAGTGCCAGTGATTGATTAAATCCCCTTTCCCGCATCCTGTTTTCACTTATCGGAATCGGTACAACAGCTATCTGTGGATACTTATCTGCAAATTGTTTCTTAAAGGCACTTTGGAGTTCTTTTCGAAAAATTTCTCTTAATACATAATCGCCTCTGTATTTCCATTGACGAATCATGTCACGTATTGCAGCGTTATAATTAAAAATGGAAAAATTCTTTTCAATATTATCTCCCAGTTCTCTCCATTGCTGACAATCCAAACATAATTTCCCATTCCACGCCCGGCTGCATCCTTCACATCGTTTCCCGGAAATGATTTCTAATGTATCCGCACAGGACGAACATAAGGCAGGCGGTTTTACCAACGTCAACCAATGCGACCAGGTCAATGGTTTCTCCAATGGTTCATAACAATATAGACAATGATTCACAGCTTTTTCCCCCTTTGATTCATATCCAGAATCATTTGTCTTGCTTTCTCCATAGCGTCTGTTTTTCCATCATGAAAAAAGGCGACCTCGCCGGATGGATCATCCGCACTTCTTCCGGCACGTCCGGCAATTTGAACCAGCGCTGCTTCATTAAATACGTCATGACCGGCATGCAATACCGCAACATCTACAGAAGGAAAAGTCACCCCTCTTTCCAATATCGTTGTAGTTATCAAGGCACGTAATTTCTTTTCCCGAAATTGATTGATTTTTGCTTCCCTGTCCTGATCGGCCGCAAAAACAACTTCTAATTCTTCAGAAGCAGAAATAACCTCTGTCTTGAGCAATAATTTGGAAATGACTTCTTTTAATTCTTTTGCCATCACAATTTCCGGGACAAAAATAAGCAATTGCCGTTTTGGGTTCTGTCTGCGGATAAGCCATGTTAAAAAAGTTTTTGGAAGTTTTTTATTCGTTAATTGATGAGAGAGAGTAAAAGCAAATTGATATGTGGGAACAGGTAAAGGATGTCCGTGGTATCGTAAAGGAACGAAAACGTATGGCAATTTTCCAAGCTTCATTTGCAGCTTGAAATTTTCACGCGGGGTTGCGGTGAGGTATAAAGTCGTTGCTTGTTTCTTAACAGCTTGTTTGGCGGCATGTATTAAACTTTTATCTACATAAAATGGGAAAGCATCCACCTCATCAATAATCAATAAATCAAATGCCTGATCATAACGCATTAGTTGATGCGTCGTGGCTAAAATGAGTTGTGCCTTGCCTGTCCGATGCTCACTTCCGCCATAAAGCGCTTCTGACGACACATTTTGGAAAGCTTTTTTTATTCTCGGATACAGTTCCCGAATCACATCAACACGCGGGGAAGCAAGAGCCACACGATCTCCACGCTTTAATGCTGCCGTCATCGCAGGGAATAACATCTCTGTTTTCCCAGACCCGCAAACTGCCCAGCATAAATAGGATGGAATTCGATTGTTAACAGCTTGCTCCAGACTAGCTGCTGCCCGACTCTGAGCTGTTGTTAGCTCTCCTTCCCAAGTTAAAGGGCTGGAATGCTCCGGCCAATCTGCTTCTGCACCATTCCAGATATATAACGGCTTACATTCACTTATTCTGCCCATTTGAATACAGTTTCGACAGTAGAAATGGTTTTTTTCACAGATACCACAGGGGTATTCCGAAAAATAAGACATGGCTGTATTACCACAACGGGTACATTTTAATAACCCATTCTTGTTTTCGATAGCAGGGATCGGGAGTACTTGTTTTGTAGAACAAAGAACGTGAAAGCATGCTTGAGGTACAGGGGCTTCTTCTGCTAATATCCGTTTACCGGATAAAGCTTGTGCCAGGAGTGCAGGGGACAACGGAATCTGTTTATCCATATTGTTTAACACCTCCGTAAAATGTGGGGAAATAGTTATTTGTTACATTGGAGGAGAACTTCATTCAGCGAACTTATTGCCTCTGAATGAAGTTTTCCTTATTTTTCATACCAGGCAACGCCAATAGCACCTTGTCCAAGATGTGTACCGATAACAGGTCCAAAATAACTGATAGACGTTTCTATTTCAGGATGTTTTTCTTGAAAGTCCGCTTTCAATTTTTCAGCATAGGGACGGTCATTGCCATGAATAAATACAACACGCAGTTCCTTTCCTGCGTTCACTTCTTCATCTAATAACCCAAGCATTCGGGATATCGCTTTTTTCTTCGTGCGGATTTTTTCAAAAGGAACGATAAGCTTGTTTTCAAAATGAAGGATAGGCTTGATTTGCAGTAAACTGCCTACTACAGCTTGCGCATTGGATAATCTTCCGCCTTTTTGTAAATTCGTTAAGTCGTCTACCATAAAGTAGGCACGGACTGTTTTTTTCATTTCGTCCATTCTCGCAAGAATATCTTCCGGGGAGACCGCTGCGTTCTGAGCCATTGCCGCTGCTTCCAGTGTATAAAAACCTTGTATCATACAGCTCATTTCCGAATCATAGGCATAGACATCAATTCCTTCGACCATTTCTCCGGCACTGACCATGGTCTGGTATGTACCGCTGATGCCGCTTGATAAATGAACCGAAATCACTGCATCATAGTCTTCCGCCAACTCTTCCAATTTTTCCGTGATCTCACCGAGAGATGGCTGGGAGGTACTTGGCAGTTCTTTTTCTTGAGCGAGCTTTTGATAAAATGCTTCTGTGGTAATATCCAATTCTTCACGATAAGATGCATCTTGAAAATTGACGCTCAAAGGAACCATATGAATATGGTATTTTTCACGTTCTTCGGGCGTAATATATGCTGTACTATCTGTCATAACAGCAATCTTCATAGACAATAACTCCTTTTTATTCTGATACAATGCTATTTTATTTCTGTTTATCTGTTTATGAAATAGATTACTTGACATTATTCTACACGAAACACCAGTAAAAATCGAATGATTTTTCAAGGGCTGTGAGCATATTATTCCTCTTGCCTTATTTTATATTTATTTACTGTTTTCCCGGCAACAAACGCGTTTTTCATCTCCTCCTCATCGCTAAAGAAGATAACGAAAAACAACGCCCTGACGAAATAAATCAGGACGTTGTTTGCTTATATATTAAATCACTTCTACCCAGCCTTTTCGAATCGCATGCACAACAGCTTGGGTACGATCATTTACATTCATTTTTTGAAGAATATTACTTACATGGTTTTTGACTGTTTTTTCACTAATATAAAGAGATTCTGCTACAGCACGGTTACTGTTTCCTTCTGCTAGTAGCTGAAGCACTTGACATTCACGTCTTGTTAATAGATGGAGCGGTTTGCGATGTTCTACATTTCTATTCGCCAGATTGGAACTATTTTCCCGTGCCAGACGGCGGTACTCCTTCACTAAATTATGAGTGATACGCGGATGTAAGTAAGAACCGCCTTCGCTTACTACTTTAATTGCCTCGACAAGTGCCTCTGCATCCATCTCTTTTAGCAGATAACCTTGTGCTCCTGTTTTTAATGCGTGCGTTACATAATTTTCATCGTCATGGATAGACAGGATGATGATTTTTGTGTTTGGAAATTGTCTCAGCAAATCCGCAGTTGCTTGTACCCCATTTATTTTAGGCATATTAATGTCCATTAATACAACATCCGGATTATTTTCTCTTACAATATCAGCTGCATCCGTTCCGTCATCAGCTTCCGCAACGACATGAAAAGCAGGTTCAAACTCTAAAATCCGCTTAACACCCTCCCGAAATAATTTATGGTCATCAATTAATACAATATTTACTTCTTTTTGTGCGTCCATATATAAATCTCCTTTTCTACTGAATGATACTAATTGAACGGTGATATTTTTAATCATTAATAGATAGATTATTTTTTTCTAATAAAGTAAGTCTATTATAGTATACCTCACTATCATTGTCTCATTTCAGCTCAATCTATTTATTTCAGACTGATTACTTATTTCACGGATGAGGACGGCGGTATGAAAGAGCCAAGACAGTCTGTTTTCTACAAAAAGACTCTGTTACATAGCAGGAAAATATAAGAAAAACGACGAATTCGCTAAAGAACGGACAAATACCAATTTTCTCATATAGTTCCTCTTTCTCATTATATACGTAACTTTACGAATATGGAACATTTATCGTAACTGTTGTCCCTTTTCCTTCCCCTGTAGTGATATCTAATTTACCTTCAAGCATGTCGACCCGTTCTTTCATCCCTATTAATCCAAAAGAATTATCATTTTTTTCGTCCGGATAAAACCCTTTTCCATTATCGGCTATAATTAAGATGATTCTATCTTTTAAAATTTCCAGCTTGATTTTGACTTCTGTTGCTTCACTATGTTTGATAACATTCTGTGATGCCTCTTGCATAAGCCGGAATAAAGCAACTTCGTATTTCGAATCCAATCTTTTTTCTTCCCCAAATACGATAAAATCCACATGCACGTCATGATATTCTGTTAATCTGTCTGCATATTTCCGGATTGTCGGGATAAGTCCTAAGTCATCCAAGGCCATTGGGCGCAGATCGTAGATAATCCTCCGAACTTCCCGTAAGGAAGAGCGAACATTTTCCCGTAAGGATTTAATTTCTTTAGAGACCTCTTCCGGAGTACCTTTTTTTATAACATGATCAAGTATATCGGAACGTAATAAGACATTAGCCAACATCTGAGCTGGTCCATCATGAATTTCCCGTGAAAGTTTTTTTCTTTCGTCTTCTTGTGCTTCAATGATTTTCAGACCAAATGCTTGCTTTTCTTTCGCATCTTCAATCATTTCATTAACTACTTTCATATCATCTTTCATAAAGCTGAAGATAACTGTCATTTTCGCTACAAGGTCTTCTCCGCGTTCCAATACATGGGCAAGATTTGTCAGCCTGATTTCGATTTCATCACGACGCTGCCTCAAAAGTCTTTCTTCCTCACGCATAATGAATAATTTTGTTTGAAGCTCGTTTGTTTTTTCATAAACCTTGCGTGCTTCGTCTTCTGAGTATTCCTTAAAGTCCTTGTTTACCAATGCAAGCTGTTGGCGATAAGCTTTTACTTCCTTCTCTAATTTATCCCCTTTTTGAATATGCTCTTTCACTTTCTTTTTGGTTGATTCTAATTCCCCAGAAAGATATTCATATTCTTTTCTGCTTTCTTCCGTTATTTCAAAAACTTCATCCTTACTTTGATCTATCATGTTCAGTACATTATCCACAATTTGATCTATCGCTTCACTGCTTAAACTTTTTGACATCAGAAATCTCACCAACCTATGTTATAATTATTCGTAACTTTCCTTTGTTTTATAAGGTTATATTCAAATTAATTTCACTAAAATCGCTTGTTCTCTTCTAAGCTTCATTCTATGTCTTTCGAATCACGGATAAAAAAGCACAGAAATAAATGCAAGACATTCAGACGATACGCCTATATACGAATCAAAATGACGCTTTCAATGAGGTGAAAATAATTATGCTTTCCACTTATTATACCGTAAATCATCAAGGAACAGATGAAATTACTATTCAAAAATCGCGTTTTATCGCACACATTAAACGGGTTGAATCAGAAGAAGAAGCCCAGGAATTTGTTCAATCTATTAAGAAAAAGCATCGGGATGCGACACATAACTGTTCTGCATACATCATCGGTGAAACAGACCATATTCAAAAAGCAAATGATGATGGGGAACCGAGCGGAACTGCAGGCGTTCCGATGTTAGAAGTGTTAAAGAAAAAAGGACTGAAAGATACCGCTGTTGTCGTGACCAGGTATTTCGGGGGAATTAAACTTGGCGCCGGGGGACTTATCCGTGCTTATGGATCCGCAACTACACAAGGTATTCAAACCACTGGTATTGTTCGGAGAGAACGAATGCAAGGAATATCCGTAACGGTAGCATATTCGTTACTCGGTAAAATGGAAAATGAAATCCGCCAGCAATCCCGATATATTTTAGAAGATATTCAATATCTGGAGAATGTCGCTTTTATTATCTATGTTAAAACAGAGGAAACGGATGCTTTCCAAAATTGGATAACTGATATGACAAGTGCACAGGCAGAAATGGAATTGCTTGATCAAAAATATGTCGAAATAGAAGTGGATGACACCCCATCTGCTTAGAAAAAAAGCTCTGCCGGATGTTTTTCAGCATCCGGCAGAGCTTTTGCTTTAATAACTTTTCTTTATACTCGTGTTTAGGGATAATTCCTTAATAAGTAACTGAATGATTTCATCCATCGAATTCACTTTTTGACTCTCCGTATCATGAATGACTCTTTTTAAAATCTTTTGATATTGCTCTTGCTCTCTGCCCATTCATCTACCGCCTTTAAATATATTTTCTTAAATACCTGTTCAAAGTCGTAAATCATTACGCTGCCAAGCAGAATATGTAATATCGTTCTCTAAGTTGAACACTCTCATTAATCGTCATTCTATAAAAAAATATACAACTTGTCTACTTTTTTCGCTAAATTTTTGGTTTGAAATCGAAATCAATAGATTAAATATTTGTTTTTAGCATAGACGATTAACCTAAATTTCGATATAATCTATTACAGATTTATTTTTCCTGACAATTAGTAAAAATTTGTTTAAATTAGGGATAGAATTGAGGAGAATATATTGGTATCTAGAGTAGATAGTAGAAATCGTAAAAGAAAGAAATGGCCATTTATTGTTGGTGGAATCATTTTGTTTTTCATTTTAGTCATTGGCGGTGGAGCTTTCTTTATTTGGAACCAGATTGGCAATGTTGTAGAATCGATGCATAGCCCGTTAGACAGAGATAATGATCCTGAACGGCAAGATCAGATTAATCGGATCTATAATGATTCAGATGCAGTGAACATGCTGCTTCTGGGAGTAGATGAACGTGATGGAGATGTTGGGCGTTCGGATACGATGATCTTACTTTCATTAAATCCAAAAACAGACTCCATGCTTATGTTAAGTATCCCGCGTGATACATATGTGAACATTCCGGACCGGGGCATGGATAAAATTAACCATGCATACGCATTTGGTGAATCTGCTGAAACGGGAGGCGGTACCGAATTATCGGTAGAGACCGTAGAGGATACTTTTGATGTACCAATTCATTCTTACGTACGTGTGAATATGGAAGGTTTCCAGCAAGGTATTGATGCCTTAGGCGGCGTTAACGTCGAAAATAGTACAGCTTTTTCGCAAGATGGGCATGATTTCAATGAAGGAAACGTCAATTTAAATGGGGAAGAAGCTCTATCCTACATTCGCATGCGAAAAGAAGATAGCCGCGGCGATATGGGAAGAAATGAACGTCAACGTGATGTGATTGTTGCTGCAATGGATGAAGCAGCAAGTTTTTCAAGTATTACGAAAGCAAGTAATATCCTGGACATCTTAGGAAATAACGTCCAGACTGATTTAGACATGAAACGATTACAAAGTTTATTTAAAGACTACAGTGGAACAAGAAATAATGTAGAAACAATGGAAATCGACGGAGACGGTCAAACAATCAGCGGAGTCTGGTATTATGTTGTACCAGATGATGAAATCAATCGTATCCACACGACCATTACCGAACATATGGAACAGGAATAGAGCGGCTGTGCTGAAGAACTTTCATACCTATTGAAAGTTCTTCAGGTAATGTGATAGCTGATTCCAAAAGGAAACAAAACGTCACCTGGTTATTACAGCGTGGCGTTTTTCTCACAATCTCTTATTTTCCTGATTGAGAATCTATATTTTTAAAAGTTTATGACTTTCTAGTCATTGTTCTTTATATAAACCAGAACGTGGTATACTTTTACGTAAACAGATATTTTTTAATGGGGGTTAGAAAATGTGGAAAAAAAGTTTATGGCTTATTCTTTTTATCACCCTATTAGCCGGGTGCTCTGAAGAACAAACCGACCCGACCGATACGTTAAATCAATACGCAGATGCCGTAGAAGAAGGAGATTATGAATCGCTGTATAATCTATTCTCCCAAGAAGCGAAGGATACATATGCAGAAGAAGATTCCGCTTTACGATTAGAGAAATTATATGATGATATTTCTGCCTCCGATATTGAAATGCATGTACAAGCATTAGAAGAGAGAGAAATCGCCAATGCATATGACGATGGCGTAGCAACGATTCCTTTCACTGTTAACATGAACACCGTAGCCGGTGAAATATCATTTGATTATCAAGCTGAACTGAGTCTAGTTGAAAAAGAAGACGAAGAAGACAGTTGGCTAATTAATTGGGATTCTGGTTTTATTTTCCCTGATTTGGCAGATGGCGGAGAAATTCAAATTGCTACTAATCAACCCGTTAGAGGGGAAATTCTTGATAAAAACCAAATGCCGCTTGCCATTAATGATGAAGTATATGAATTTGGAGTAATTCCGAGTGAATTAGGAGATGATGAAGCAGCTCTTGAGGAACTCGGCCGTTTACTTGGAATGTCTGTCGATTCTATCCAATACGATTTGGAAGCAGAATGGGTGGAAGACGATTTATTTGTACCATTAAAGACCATTCTCCCGGATGATTCGGATACCGTCCAGGAATTAAACGCAATTGATGGCGTATCCTACCGGGAAAAGGAAGGCAGAATTTATCCGGAAGGCGAGATAGCAGCTCAATTAGTAGGTTATCTCCGTTCAGTGAACGCAGAGGATTTGGAAGAACTGGATACAACCGAATACGATGCTTCTGACAACATTGGTGCACGCGGATTAGAAAGCCTGTTTGAAGAAGAACTCCGCGGTAAAAAAGGAGCTACGATTGAAGTTACCAAAGACGGAGAAGAAAATGTAGTCTTAGCAGAAAAAGAAGCAGAAGACGGTGAAAATGTTACAGTCACCATTGATATTAATATTCAGGATAAGGTTTTTCAAGGTTTTGATGAAGAACCCGGGAATGCTGCTGTCATTGATCCAAAATCAGGAGAAACATTGGCTTTAGTAAGCAGTCCGTCATTTGATCCAAACGATATTCTTTATGGAACCTCTTCCAACTTTTGGAGTGATATGGAAGAAGATGAATTACAGCCAATGCAAAATCGCTTTTCTTCCACTTTTGCACCAGGTTCGGTCATTAAACCAATTACCGGAGCAATCGGGCTGCAAAACGGTACGATTGATTACGATGAAGGCATCGAAATTGATGGACTGGAATGGGAAGATTACAATGTAACACGCGTATCCACTTCCGATGAACCCGTCGATTTAGATGATGCTTTAATACGTTCAGATAATATCTATTTCGCAATGAAGGCAGTCGAAATGGGCGGAGATGCTTTTGCAGAAGGATTGGAAGCATTCGGAGTTGGAGAAGAATTTCCATATACGTATCCAGTTTCCGATTCTACCATTTCCAATTCCGGGGATTTAGACGACGACTATTTACTGGCACACACAAGCTATGGACAAGGTGAAATTCAAATGAGCGCCCTGCACTTGGCAACCGCATATTCCACCTTTGTAAACAGTGGCGATATGATTCAGCCAACACTATTATCAGAGGAAGAAACAGGTCAATTTTGGAAAGAAGACTTAGTTACCGAAGAACAAGCAGACCAAATACAAGATTCTCTTCGGAAAGTAGTAACAGAAGGTACTGGTGAAGCAGCTGATGAAGCAGATTTTCCTATTTCCGGTAAAACGGGAACAGCAGAATTAAAACTGACTGATGAAGATAGCGGTGATGAGAATAGCTGGTTTGTTGGTTACCCAACGGATGACCAAGATCTAATGCTTGCCATTATGGTAGAAGGAACCAAGAATAATGACCGCAGTTCTGGCGTTGAAAAAGGGACAGATATTCTAATGGATATAGAGGATTAGGACATTAAGAGAGGATGGTGTATGGAGAAATACACCATCCTCTCTTCTTATTCCATTCTGAAGTAGACAAAAAAGCTATCTGGCAACAATACTTCTTTGCCAAACAGCTATGTCGGGACGCTTATAAACATATAAGCCATTTATATTATTTATGTTTCAAGGTATTTGTTAATTCTAAAAACGTTTCTTTATCTTCATTATCAATCGCTTTATCAATGAGTCGTTTTACATTTTCATCCTCTAATTCAGATACCAGTTGATCCAAAGCTCTTTGCTGATCTGAAACAACCTCTGTATCTTCAGGTAAATAATAGGATTCAGCTATACGGTGAAGCATTTCTAAAAAGCCGGGAACCGAAACCAATTGTGACATGGAAATAGTCAATACTTCTTTCTCTTTTTGAAATGCGAAAACATCCTCGGTATTTTCAATTTTCTTCGTTTTGCGGTTAATACGGACTTCTGTAGATTTAACAGGGATAAATTGATATATATTCTTATTCATAATAATTGAGAAATACTGATACGCTAAAATAATCCGTATATACTTTTCCTCGGTCTTTACATAATAAGGTTTTAACATTTTTACAGTAACCATCTTATTATCCCCCCTTATTCAATATACACATCTAAATTTTCAGTTAATTTATTCTATCCGATTTTTTTGAAAAAATCAAGTACATTTTATTTTTTAACGTGTGGTAACGAAAAGCAGCTGGCAAAAAACTCCAGTTCCACTTTCGTTGTTTATGATGCAAACAGGAAAGTGCGATACTTCCCTGTCTGCATCATGAAGACCTTGCGTGTAATGCTTCTGTCTCTTCCTCTGTAAATACTCTGGAACGTGTTAAAAATCTTTTTCCTTCAGGTCCTTCCAATGAAAACATGCCGCCTCTTCCATTGACAACATCAATAATAAGCTGGGTGTGTTTCCAATATTCAAATTGATCTTTGGAAATATAAAACGGGATATCTCCCTGCAGATTCCCCAATAAAATATCGGAATCACCAGTTTTCAATTCTCCAAGCGGATAGCACATTGGTGAACTCCCGTCACAACAACCTCCTGATTGATGGAACATAAGCGGACCATGGATATCCTTTAATTTTGTCATCAAATCCTGGGCACCCTGTGTCGCAACCACTCTGTCTACCATGGAAAATACCTCCTTATTAAAATCAATGGAGAACGTTTGCTAACTTAGCGCATCACGGCAGGCATATGTGTAATCTATGCCTGCCATCACTACAGATGCACATTCTCATCCATTTTCAGTATTATACTAGAATAAGCCGTCTGGACTTTCACTATAGCTGACGAGCAAGTTTTTTGTCTGCTGATAATGATCCAGCATCATTAAATGGTTTTCTCTGCCGATTCCTGACTTTTTATAGCCTCCAAACGCAGCATGTGCCGGATATTGATGATAACAATTTGTCCATACACGTCCAGCCTGAATGCCACGCCCAAAACGATAGGCTGTATTCATATCGCGTGTCCAGATACCGGAACCTAATCCATAAAGCGTATCATTCGCAATTTCCAATGCCTCTTCTTTATCTTTAAATGTAGTTACGGCTAATACTGGGCCAAAAATCTCTTCCTGGAAAATACGCATCTTATTATTTCCTTTGAAAATCGTTGGCTGGACATAATATCCGGAGGCCAGTTCGCCGTCAAGCTCATTCACCTCACCGCCAACAAGAATCTCAGCACCTTCCTGCTTACCAATATCGAGATAAGATTTAATTTTTTCAAATTGTTCTTCCGAAGCCTGTGCCCCCATCATGGTCTCTGTATCCAGCGGGTGTCCAATTTTAATTTGTTTGACACGTTCAATTGCTTTTTCCATAAAGCGATCATAAATTGATTCGTGGACAAGTGCCCGGGAAGGACATGTGCAAACTTCTCCCTGGTTCAAAGCAAACATAACCATTCCTTCAATTGCTTTATCAACAAAGCTGTCATCCTTATCCAAAATATCCTCAAAGAATATATTAGGCGACTTTCCACCCAGTTCCAGTGTTACCGGAATAATATTTTCAGACGCATACTGCATAATCAGACGTCCTGTTGTCGTTTCTCCAGTAAAGGCAATTTTTGCAATACGACTATTCGTTGCAAGTGGTTTTCCGGCTTCTACACCAAAGCCATTTACAATATTTAAGACACCATCCGGCAATAAGTCCTTTATTAAATCAAGCAGAACATGAATGGACGCCGGCGTCTGTTCAGCAGGCTTCAACACAACACAGTTTCCGGCAGCTAACGCCGGTGCCAGTTTCCAAGTTGCCATGAGTATCGGGAAGTTCCATGGAATAATTTGGCCAACAACTCCTAAAGGTTCATGGAAATGATAAGCAACCGTATCATTATCAATTTGGCTTAACGTTCCTTCTTGCGCACGAATCGTACCTGCAAAATAACGGAAATGGTCAATTGCCAACGGAATATCTGCTGCCAATGTCTCACGGACTGCTTTTCCATTCTCCCAGCTCTCCGCTACTGCCAATTTTTCCAGATTTTCTTCCATACGATCAGCAATACGGTGTAAAATAAGCGCACGTTCGGCAACAGAAGTTTCTCCCCAGGCATCTTTTGCTTCATATGCTGCATCAATTGCCGCGTCAACATCTTCTTTTGTGGAACGGGCCAACTCGCAAAACACTTCCCCTGTAATCGGGGTTGTATTTTCAAAGTAGTTTCCCTTTACCGGCGGCTGATATTTCCCGCCAATGTAATTATCATAACGCTTTTCATAATTTACAATAGCACCTTCTGTATTTGGATTAGCATATCTCATTCAAATTCCTCCTTTAGTGTAAGCGATTACAATTTAGTGGTAGTATTCATTTGTTTGTTACTATAAGTATAGCAAATTATATTTCACTTTTACAATAATTTCAACTATTTTATTTTTAATCAGCAAAAAGCCCCTGCACCAATCAATGCAGGGGCTTTTTCACAGCATAAGCGCCTTCCCTTCTTTTATTATAAACGAGCGCTAGATCTCCTGATTAACACAGGTGAAAAATGCTGCTTCCCTTCATCCTGCGTCTGATCCTACTAAATAATAGAGATACTATTTACTTCAATTCCGGAATTACGCGAACTTCTTTTGTCATTTCAGATTGACATAAAGGGCAGCTCGGTTCATCTTCAAAACTAAATGATTCTCTCATCCATCCTTGACAATCTTCTTGCGTACATGACCATACATTCGTTTCAACTTCTTGTACTGGTTCTTTTGGTCCGCGAGAAAAAGACATTATAGCATCTCCCTTCCTTATAGAGAATGTTTCAAAACCCGTTAAAACGGACTCTGACAACACACCCTTATATACAGTATACGCTAATTAATGAAAGAGTGAAACTTTTAAGCATAACAACTTTTCGAAATCTTTTCAATGATAATATCTTTGTCAGGTTCTTTTTTCCGTTGGCATCTTCTTATAGCTTGTACCATTTTCCTATTCTGTATACTGTCCTTCTTTCAAAATTAAAATGCTCTTCTTTTTTATTTTATGCACCCTTTTTTCATTTATGCTTCATTCCTAAAAAACCGGACAGTATTACTATAATACTGTCCGATTTCCCTCTTTCATTTATATACCACGTAACCTTTTGAATTGTCTCTTGACAGATTCATTATTTTAAAGCAAATTTTTCAATAGCTTTCCCGACACCATCTTCTATATTGCTGAATGTGACAGCGTTAGCTGCTTCTTTTATGACATCTTGCGCATTTCCCATTGCGACACCTACGCCGACTTTTTGAATCATTTTCATATCATTCAGACTGTCGCCAACTGCCATGATTTCCTCCATTGAAATACCAGTACGCTCACATAGAAAATCTAATGCGTTTGCTTTACTTACACCTTTTGGATTAATTTCAATATTTGTAGGTAAGGAATTCGTTAATTCCAGCTCCTCCCATTCCATTAATCTTTCCTGTACTTCTCGCAGTTTTTCCGGATTTTCCGAAGCACATCCAAATTTTAACCATTGATAATCATGGATGTTTACAATTTCATCCTCTTGAAATACTTTTTCAGTAGAAATCATCCAACGACGTACGCCCTTTTCTTTTGTAATTTGATTTAAGTCTTCTACAATATTAGCAGAAAGCAGTTTTCTTTGCAGTAACTCTTTTTCCATCGTCCATACTTCCCCGCCATTAGCTGTGATCAAAAAAGTCTGTAAGTTTAAGTCTTGCGCATATGGATAACATGTGTCCATTCCCCGTCCCGTACTTAAGACTACTTGGATGCCTTGATTTAACGCTTCTTGGATTGCTGCTTTATTGCGTTTGGATATCTCGAGGGCCGGGTTTAGTAATGTCCCATCCATATCCAAAGCAATTAGTTTAATAGGTTTTGTCATTTATGCCATTCCTCATTTCTCTATTGTCTGATTTAAGTATAATGGAAATCCTCCTGTTTTGGCTATGGAAATATTCATTTCTGTGTATAACAGTTATTTCTACAAATTATTCTATAATATTTCCCAGGAAATACTCCTATTCTTATTTTCATTTAATAAAAACACTTAATCAGAAATACTTGATTAAGTGTTTTTAAATTAATTTTCTATGGATTGCTCCGGGTTATCTATTTCTTCTATTATTTCTTTGAGTTGATTTCTTTCGGTAAACTGGATAATCTGTTCTAAGTCTAATAATAAGATTAGTTCCTTGTCTATGGTTGCTACACCTAATAAAAAGGTATCTTTTATTTCCCCTACCAGCTTCGGTGCAGATTTAATGAATGAAGCGGGTATATCCTTCACTTCTGTTGCCTGATCAACGACCATACCAATTTGCATCTCATCCACTTGCACCACAAGCGTTCTTGTCTGATCGGTTATTTCGACAGTACCAAGATCCAACCTTTCACGTAAATCGATAATCGGCGTCATCATCCCGCGCATTTCCGTGACCCCTTTTAGAAAATCAGGTGTACGGGGAACCTTCGTCAAAGATAAAGCCCGTTCTATGGAAACAATTTGCTGCACATGAACTGCAAAGGTTTGTTCTTTTAATCTAAATATTATATGTTTATCTGTATCCATTCATTTTCCCCTTTCCTGGACATTCCATTTACTCCATTAATGCATTGGGATCAATAATAAGAGCTACCTCTCCATCACCTAAAATCGTCGCCCCTGAAACGATAAAGACTTCTCCTAGATAATTCCCAAGCGATTTTAATACTACTTCCTGCTGTCCGATTAATTCATCAACAACCAGCCCTAACAACTTATCTCCTTTTTTAATAATAACAGTAGAGTAACGATCTGCTTGTGAATGGTAATCTGGAACCTTCAGCACTTTTCCTAAAAACAAGACAGGTATGATTTTACCACGATAATCAATCACATCAGCACCTTGCGCATACATAATCTTCTCTTTCGGCAGTATAACCGTCTCTAAAATAGAAGTTAACGGAATGGCGAATGTTTCCTTCTGAACATGCACAAGCATCGTTGTAATAATCGATAATGTTAATGGGAGCTGGATGGAAAAAATGCTTCCTTTTCCGGATGTTGTGGTAACAGAAATTTTACCGCCTAAAGCCTCTATCTTATTTTTAACAACATCTAATCCGACACCGCGTCCGGAAACATCGGAAATGGTATCTGCTGTACTGAAACCCGAGCTCATAATTAATGCAGCAACTTGATCATCTGTCAATTCTTTCGCTTCTTGCGCTGTAATAATATGATTTTCAATTGCTTTTTCCGACACCTTTTCACGGTTAATTCCAGCCCCGTCATCTTCAATTTCCACAAACACATGATTTCCACTGTGGTAAGCATGTAATGTCAGTTTGCCTTCTTCCGGCTTATTATTTGCTAACCGTTTCTCCGGACTTTCAATACCATGGTCACAAGAATTACGAATCAAATGAACAAGCGGATCGCCAATTTCATCAATGACAGTACGGTCTACTTCTGTATCTGCTCCTTTTATTTCCAGATTAATTTTTTTATTTAAATCTTTGGCCAGCTGACGAATCATTCGCGGAAAACGATTGAAAACCTGCTCAATCGGCACCATCCGCATAGCAAGAATCAATGACTGCATATCCGAACTCACTCTGCTTAAGTGTTCGACGGTTTCTCTTAAATCATTATTATCTATCGAGGAAACAAGTACCTCTAAGCGACTTCTATCTATAACAACCTCTTCAAATAAATTTAACAGATTATCAATTTTATCGAGATTAACCCGGATATTTTTAGAAGTTGCTTTTTTCCCGTTAGTGGATGCTGAATCCTTTTTCTTTGATGTATCTGTCTTTGTTTCATCTTTCTTCACCGGGACTTCTGTTGCCTTTTCACTGACCGGCTTTTTATCCGTTTGCGCTTGTTCGGCTTCCACTGTTTTTTCCTTTTTCTCGGCTTGAGGATGAAGCATTTTATCATCTATTTCCATAACATGTGCTTCCACCGCTTCGACTTCGGACACATTTTTTATCGCTTTTATCAAATCATCCGGCGTCTGGTCTGTTAAAAATAGAAGGGTAAATCCAGAATCAAAGGTCCCTTCTTCTATTTCCTCAACTGTCGGGAACGTACGGATAATTTCTCCCAGGTCTTCTAATACTTCAAAAACCATAAATGCTCTGGCACCCTTCAGAATACATCCCGTTTCAAAAGTTACTGTGACCTCAAAAGGAATCATTCCTTGCTCTTTTGCCTGCTGAATAACAGTAAACTGAAATTCATCTAAATCGGAAGTTTTAAAATGCATTCCTTCATTTTCGGACTCTTCCCCTGTTGTAGTAACACCTGGAGAAGACATACTTTCTCCTTTTTCAATGGCTTCCAGCTTTTTCACATGTTCGCTGACATCTTTTTTACCGTCGCCCCCGTTACGTATAGAATCAACCATATCTTCCAAATCATCAATTGCCAGAAATAAAATATCTATGATTTCCGTATCCGTAACTAATTCTTCATTCCGAATCAAATCCAGCACATTTTCCATTTTATGGGTTAACGATGCAATGTCATCATACCCCATTGTAGCTGCCATTCCCTTTAGCGTATGTGCAGAGCGAAATATCTCATGTACATACTCCAAATTAGAAGTATCTTCTTCTAATTTCAATATATTATCATTAATTGATTGTAAATGTTCTTGGCTTTCATCTAAGAAAATATCCAAATATTGTTGCGTGTCCATAAGATTTCCCCTCTATTCTATCTACTTTCTAATCCTCATTTATTTCATCCGGCACATCTATCTCATAATTAGGTAAGACCAACACCTCTACACGTCTGTTCCTTGCTCTGTCTTCCGTTGTATCATTGGGATAAGCCGGATCAAATTCTCCGTATCCTTTCACGCTGAACAAGGTTGGATCAAGGTCTTCGTTTTGCATCAAAAGTTGCATGAAGTTCATCGCCCGGTCTACACTTAACTCCCAATTTGAATCAAAGTCCGCATTATGAATAGGAACATCATCCGCATGACCGCTAATAACTACCTGATGAGGAGGTTCTGTATGTAAAATGTGAGAAACATCTGCTGCAACTTGTACCCCTTCCGATTTAACCTCTGCACTTCCCGAATCAAACAGGATATCATTACGCATTCTGACCAGCAGTCCTTCTCCCGTCAGTTCTGTGCCAAATTCTTCTGTCAGACCGGCGTCTTCAATATATACGTTTATTTCTTCCTGAACCTGCTGTAGTCTGAGAAGTTCCTGTTCCCCTTCTAAATCAGCATCCTCCATAGCTTCTTCCTCTTCTTCGCTGCCTTCTTCATCGTCCGTTCCCTCGTCCATATAATCACCGTCATCCCGGCCTTCATCCATTTTTGGAGGAACCGGCTCCGAGTCATACTCTAAAATTCCCGTTCCTGATCCAGCTGACAATTCATCCCGGAAAACATTCGCAAGCTGAAAATACCTTTCCACGTTGACATCACTGGAAGCGAATAAAACAATAAATAACGCTACTAATAATGTTAATAAATCGGAATAAGGCAGCAGCCAGGATTCATCTACATGAGATTGTTTTTTCTTTCTTCTTCTTCTAGCCATCGCTATCCCTCTTCTGCAGTTCCTCCAATTCTTTGGAAGAAAGTAAAGATCCCAGTTTTTCCTGTACAATTAAACGTGAATCACCTGTCGTAATAGCCAGGACCCCTTCCACGATTAACTCTTTTTGCAACACTTCCTGCTTTGATTTTTCACGCAGTTTATTAGCAAACGGATGCCATAATACGTAACCTGTAAAAATCCCCAGCAATGTCGCCACAAAAGCAGCAGAAATAGCATGCCCCAACGCGTCTATATCTGACATATCTGCAAGCGCCGCAATCAATCCAATTACAGCTCCTAGTACACCAAGCGTCGGCGCATAAGTACCTGCTTGTGTGAAAATAGCAGCTCCTTCTTCGTGACGCTGCTCCATTGCTTCTATTTTTTCAACCATGACATCTTTAATAAAATCAGGTGACTGTCCATCAATGGCCAATTGCAAACCGGATGAAAGAAAGGGGTCATTTACTTCACTTACTTGACTCTCTAAAGATAGCAGCCCTTCTTTACGGGTCTGGTCTGCCCAGTCCATAAATAACGTAATAAGCTCTTTGGAATCTGTTTGTTTTTGATTGGAAAATAATTTTTTAAATAATGCCGGTACTTTTTTTAACACATTTCCCGGAAATGCAATGGTAACTGCTGCAACTGTACCTAATAAAATGATAAGAAATGCCGCCGGCTCAAGTAATGCAGTTAATTGTGCACCTTTAAACACCATTCCTAATCCGATAGCAATTACGCCTAATATTAATCCTATCACTGATGATTTATCCATATGTATCCTCCCGTTTTCCATTGTACCTACTTTTAATATCGGTAAAATTCATAAATTATGAAGCCTCTAACAAAGTAAATTTAACAACAAACGACAAGTATTTTACATATTTTTTATGCCAATAAAGAAAAACAGACTGTGCACTTTCACACGAGCCTGTTTTTCTTTGCTTTAATTCATTTGATAAATAACAGCTTGATAAGGTTTTAGTTTTCCTAGTTCTGCTTCGTCATAATTATTGATAAGTAATCTTAAATCGTTATTCTCCCATTGTTCCGGCAGAGCATATTCTGTTTCTTTTCCAAAAACATTCACAAGAATCAGCCACGCATCCTTTTGATATCTCCGTGTATATGCATAAATCGCAGGATGATTCTCCAGCACCAGATTATAATTCCCATAAATAAGTCCTTCTTGCTGTTTCCGTAAGGCAATCAGCTGTTTATAAAAAGTGAAGATAGAATCCGGATTCTTTTGCTGTGCTTCTACATTGACCGTTTTATAATTTGGGTTCACTTTCATCCATGGTGTTCCTGTTGTAAAACCAGCGTTTTCTTTACTGTTCCACTGCATGGGTGTCCGTGAGTGATCCCGACTGGTCTTCGCCAACGCTTTTAAAATGTCTTTTTCAGGGATTCCTTCTTCCAATTGCTCTTTATAAAAATTCTTGGCGTCAACCGCGTCATATTCCTCAATTGATTCAAACGGGGCATTAGTCATCCCTATTTCCTGCCCTTGATAAATAAACGGCGTTCCCTGCATCATAAAGTATAGTAATGCAAAAGCTTTTGCAGAAGCTGCATGATAATGCACGGTATCTCCCCAGCTGGAAACCGAACGCGGCTGATCATGGTTTTCTAGAAATAATGCATTCCATCCAACATCCGCAAGTCCTTTCTGCCAAGTAGTAAACACACGCTTCAATTCTTCTAAATCAAGCCTCTCCCCACTTTCACGTCCCCAGAGGTTGAGGTGGTCAAATTGAAAAATCATATCAAATACCCCATGCTCTTCGCCAACCCAGTCATCCGCCTGCGAAAGCTTCACCCCATTGGCTTCTCCAACAGTCATGATGTCGTAATGATCAAGCGTTGCTTTTTTAAACTCCTGTAAAAATTCATGAATGCCATCCTGATTCATATGCCCTTTAAAGGAAGGAACATATTTTTTCTTTTTCGGATTCGGCATATCCGGAAAGCCGGGTTTCTTTTTAATATGTGTGATTGCATCCACCCGAAAACCATCAATCCCTTTATCCAGCCACCAATTGACCATTTGGTATAAATCGTTGCGGACTGCTTCATTTTCCCAATTTAAATCAGGCTGTTTCTCAGAAAAAATATGCATGAAATACTCTTTTGTCTGCGCATCATATTTCCAGGCGGAACCTCCAAAAATCGATTCCCAATTATTCGGTTCTTCCCCGTTGTTTTTCCCGGGATGCCAAATATAATAGTCGCGGTATGGATTATCCTTCGATGATCTGGATTCGATAAACCAAGGATGTTCATCTGAAGTATGATTTATAACTAAATCCATAATCAGACGCACCCCTTTTTGATGTACTTTTTCCAAAAGCTCGTCAAAATCAGCCATGGTCCCGAACTCTTCAGCAATTGCCTGATAATCACTGATATCATAGCCATTATCATCATTAGGAGATTGATAGACTGGGCTGACCCAGATGACATCGATTCCTAAGTCTTTTAAATAATCTAGTTTAGAGATAATGCCTTGTATATCACCAATCCCATCTCCGTTCGAATCCATAAAGCTTCTTGGGTAAATTTGATAGGCTGTTGCTTCTTTCCACCATGTTTTTTTCATTTTCTCGACTTCCCTTCTCTACCTCACGTTTCATATTCTCACTTCATAATAAAATGTGTAACAAAAACGGAATACTCGAATTTATTGGAAAAGTGATAATTACTTTTATCATAACCGTTTGAAATAAGAAAAGACAGCTAAATGGATATAGCTGTTTTAAGAGGATTTCATTTGTCAGGGGAAGCAGATAATTTGTATACCAGTCTATGGATACATTTATTCTCGGCAGTTTTCACATTGAAACTGGGGTGGAACAGTTGGGTCTCCTCCATCCATTCTGTCAAAATCCTGCACCATTTCATATGGAATTTTTTCTTCCTAATAACATGTCAAACAATGTTAGTTGACAACTTGTCTCTTCTTCGATGGATGTAGGTAGTTTCTCCTTTCTGATCCGTAATCCAACAGGACAGCTCTTCATTCTTAAGGGATTATCAAAGGATTCAGGTACCTTATATGAAGTATGCGAGTTCCAATAATTCACATATAAAAACCAATCATCCTGTTCTCAGTGACAATCTAACCACTCCAAAACAATATTGGCAGGCTATCAGTCTGTAATAAATTATAAAATTCGCATTTTTCTCCTTCAATCTGCATATCTCCGGCGGTATCGCCATGACCGACATTACCAGTATGGATACCAAACCAGCCTGTCATCAATACATTTTGCGAAGTAGCACATGGTGCATCCGTCACGTAATAATTAGTAAAACGCACCCTTGTTCTGCTATTTTATCAATGTAGGGAATGGTATCACGATGATAACCATAGCACCGTAGTGATCAGGTCTAGTTGAGTCTAAACCTATTACTCTCACGCTTTTCCATCCATTGACTTGCTAGCAGATTATCACTTCTTGTGTTTAAACAGCCATGTATAAAGACTTTTGTCTTGAAAAGCGGGAACCCAAGAATCATGTCCTACCCCAGGGTAAATCGTTAACCTAACTTGATCATTATACTGTTTTAGGTAATTGATTATTTCAGCTGTTTCATCCATTGGCACCACTTCATCTACCTCACCATGGAACGCCCAAATCGGTATATCTTGCAACACCTCTAACCGCTTCCATATCTCTGCTTTAGAATAGGTTTGCGAGAATTCCTTCGCTCTATGTTCCGGCAGCCGAACCGAGCCACAAACCGGCACCATTGCCGCAAAACGGTCTGGTTGTTGAAGGGCAAGATTCCAGGCACCAATTGCACCCATACTTAGCCCGGTCAAATATACTCGTTGTTCATCAACTGGGTACTTCTTGATGATTTCATCTAACAATCCATCTAACATAGGCAATTCTTCCGTCCAGTATGAATCCTCTGCACATTGAGGCGCCACAAATATGAACGATGCATCTTGATTTTCTGTTTCCATCATCTTCATGGCAAAACCATGTTTTGTTACTTCCTTCAAATCATTTCCGCGTTCTCCTGCACCATGCAAAAACAGAACGAAAGGCCACTTCTTTGTTGTTTGATCCGCTAATTGATGGGGTGTATGAAACAAGTAAGGGAGTATATCATTACCTGCTTGTTCGTACACTTTATGGACTAACACAATGATCACCCACCTCTCATCTATTATCTTTAGCCATTACTGACTCTCTTTCAACCAACTCTGTTGATAATTTATATTGCTCATTAATTTGTGTACCCTCCAACAATTGAAAAATCAAATGAACAGATAGAGCACCTACTTCATACTTAGGATGTTTAATTGTAGTCAGAGAAGGTGTGACGTATTCAGAAAGCTGAATGTCATCATAACCAATGATAGAAATATCTTCCGGAACCCGAATTTGATTTTCCTTAAGTACTTGTAAACCTCCAATAGCCATCTCATCATTTCCATAAAAGATAGCTGTTGGCAATTCACCTTGTGCAATAAGCAGCCTTGTCGCTCGATACCCACCTTCTTTAGTGAAATCTCCTTTTAGATTCCATTTCGAGTATTCCTTTATTTGATGTTTAGCAAGTGCTCTTTGATATCCCTTCATCCGATTCTTATTGTCATACGAATCAACAGGTCCGCTAATATACGAAATGTGACGATGTCCCTTCTCTATCAAATACTCAGTAGCCTTAAAGCCTCCTTCCACATTGTCAATTTTCACATGATAGATGTGCTCTTCTTGCATCTTTCGATCTAATACGACAAGTGGCAAACCTCCTTGAGCTGCTTGCCTAGTAATCGCATCACTAATATTATTAGCCAAAATAATGGCTCCATCGACACGTTTCTCCATTAAGAATTTAACCGCAGTCGATTCTTTTCCACCTATAGAACTGCAAGCAATTAGATCAAAGCCATTCGCTGTCGCGATATCTTGCACACCTTTGATTAACTCCGAGTAAAACGGTCCTGATAAATCGCTCAAAACCAGAGCAATGGTATTGGTTTTTGTTCGTTTTAAATCTGAGGCCATACCATTCTTTCGATAGTTTAATTCCTTGGCTGCTTTTAACACCTTATCCCTTGTTGTCTGGCTAATTCGCCCATTATTATTCAATGCGTAAGAAGCTGTCGATACTGCCACACCAGCCAATTTCGCTACATCCTTAATCGTTGCCATTACCGTTCCTCCGATACTGTTACGCTACGTTTCCTATTATTATAACATGCATTATAGGTTATTTAATGCCCGAAATGTTAAAGCCTTCCATAATATATTTCTGGAATATGATAAAAATAATGATGATTGGCACAACCATAAAAGCAGAACCTGCCATTTGTAGCCCATAATTAGTTACATTCTGATCCTGTAACAACGCCAGACCAACGGATAGTGTATACAGCGATTCATCATTTGCAACAATTAACGGCCATAGGAAGCTATTCCAGGCTGCAATAAAGGTCAAAATAATCTGCACAGCTATCACCGGCATAGATAAAGGTAAAATCAAACGGAAGAAAATATAAAATTCACCTGCACCATCTAATCGTGCAGCTTCTATTAAAGCATCCGGAATCGTCACCATAAACTGTCTAATCAAAAAGATATTAAACGCTGCAACCAAACCTGGAAGGACAATCCCACTCATCGTATTTGTTAACCCCATTTCATTTAAGATTAAATAAGTAGGAACCATTGTCACTTGAGCAGGTAACATCATGGTAACTAAAACAACGATAAACCAAATTTCTTTCCCTTTAAATTGAAATTTACCAAAACCATAACCTGCCATTGTATTCAACAGCAAACCAACCATCGAACACAAAACGATAATGAGCGTATTGATTAAATAAACGTCAAAATTTAAATTCTGAAACAAATTAATATAATGTTCTAATGTTGGATCTTGAGGAAACAATGTTGGTGGAACACTCAACACTTCTTGATCGTTCTTAAAAGAACTTAGTATCATCCAAATAAAGGGAAGAGAAACTAAGATACCACCTATCGTTAATATAATCACTACAATTTTTTTTTCTAATCTATTTCGTAAGTACATAATTACTCACCTCACAATGATTGATCTTTATTTCGGAATTTGAATTGAATCAATGTTGCTATAATTATAAATGCGAACAGAATAAACGAGGCAGCAGCACCATAACCAAATTCACTATATTGGAAACCTTCTTGATAGATAAATAAAGCAATCGAATTTGTGCCGTTTAACGGTCCACCCTCTGTCATTACAAACGGTTCCTCGAAGAATTGCATCCAGCCGATTAAAGTAGTAATTGTAACGAAAAAGGTTGCAAAACTCATCGATGGAATGGTAATGTATCTTAATTTTTGCCACCTATTTGCCCCGTCTATATCAGCTGCTTCATAGTACGTACGCGGAATGGATTGTAATGCGGCTAAGAAAATTAACATACTAACACCATTACTCTTCCAAACAGCTAATAAAATTAAAGATAGCTTGGCCACAAATGGGTCCTCCAACCAAGGTACTCTGCCAATATCAACTAGAGATAATAAATAGTTGAACAGCCCATATTCTTGGTTATACAAGAATCCCCACACTACCGCAATCGCCACAATGTTTGTAACAGACGGTACATAATAAATAACTCGAAAGGTAGAAGCTAACCACCTGCCCACCGAATGAAGGAATACCGCAATCAAAAAGGAAGAGCCAACTGACAACGGTACACCAATAATCACATAGAAGAAAGTGTTCCCTATGGATTGAAGAAAATTACCATCACTAAGCAAATTAATGTAGTTACGAATTCCAATGAAATTAATATCGGAATGGTTCGCCAGACCGACTAGATTGGTATCGGTAAAACTCAATACTAATGCCACCAAGATTGGCAAGAAGGCAAACAATATTAAAATAATTACTGCCGGACCAATAAATAAAAACGGTGTCATTTTCATTTTAAAATTATTCATGTTCTTCTTTCACTCCCTTTTTATAGGTGAATTTAGGAAAAGCTTCTTTTCCTTCCAGCTTTATCTATTCAGAATACTATCCGCTTGACTAATAAATTCTTCCAGAGACTCGTCAATATCTTCACCGCCACGAATGATTTTCTCTAAACTATCTAAAAGTTCACCACCGATTCGTTCATAATGTGGAACAACTGGTGATGATGGTGTAGCTTCTAACTGCTCACCAAACGTGCTCATCATCTCATCATCGGCAAGGATTGGATCGTCCCAAGCTTCCAGATTAGCTGGCAATTCTCCAATAAACTCGTACCATTTCACCTGTGTTTCTGAATCAGCCATCCAATTAATAAAATCTAGTGCTTGTTCCCTTTTTTGAGAGTTATGGAATACCGTTAAATGGGCACCTCCCATCATTGAATCGTTATTCTCGGCAGATGGCATGACACGTGTACTCCAGTCTCCTTCAATTTCCGGCACTCTGTCTTGAATCGTGTGGACATCCCATGGTCCACTAAAGAACATCGGCTTCGATCCGTCACTAAACGATTGGAAGAATTCCTTCCCTTCTCCTAGTTGAGAATAGCCATTATCGTAAAATAATTGATATAATGCTATCGCATCACGAAAACTTGATTTTTCAAAATTATCCGCTTCCTTATCCATCTCATACTCCCAACCGTGCTGCCAGGCAAATATATAGGGAAAGTGTATATCATCAAATTCTAAATCTATCGCATATTGATCATCTCCACGTGCTGCTAATTGTTCTGAGGCATCGATCATTTCCTCCCATGTAGCTGGACCTTCCGGATAACCTACATCTGCCAGTATGTCAGTCCGATAAAATAACACCCGCGTATCAACATACCAAGGTATCCCAACCGTCTCTCCCTCAAAATCTGTGAAAGCAACCGAACTCTCATAGAAGTTTTTCGGACTTAAATTCTCGTAATTGTCAATATAATCGGTCAAATCCATAAAGGTACCCGCTTCTGCAAATTCTTCTATCCAGGTCGAACCTATTTGCAAAACATCTGGTCCTTCTCCAGAAGCCACTGCTGTCACTAATTTATCGTGCGCATTATCCCAGGGTATTGTCTGTACTTCGACATTTATTCCAGTCTCTTCTTCATACTCTGTCACAAACTCGTCTAATCCATCAGACATTGTCCAAACTCGAATAGTATTCTCATCCGTATTCGACTCATCTGAAGAACACGCTGCCAAATTCATCACTACACCAAACAAAAGCAATCCTAATAGTTTTTTCTTTGCCGTCAACGTTTTCCCTCCTAATTTATTATTTATGCTTCGCACGCCAACTCCTCATCATCCATTCGTATCTTTTTTCATATTTTTGCTCAAAACTGTTGAAACGTTTCATCAATTTCATTATAATTAAATTTGTAAACGCATGCAAGTATCTTTTTTTTTTACGTAACCTAATATAAAACTATGCATACTAGTAATTAAAAACAATTAATATAAATGTGGATAGTTTTAATCATTGATGAAACGTTTCTACAATGATTATTCTCATACTTATAGTACGTGATAATGAAGGAGGAATTATTTATGTCCAAGTTAGAAAGCTTACTAAATCAAATGACGTTACAAGAAAAAATTGATCAATTAACACAACTTGCAACACCTTTCTTTAAGGGCGCCAAAGATGCAGGTGAAATTACCGGTCCTATGTTAGCTATGAATATTGGAGAAGAAAATATTAAAAATACTGGTTCTGTTCTTGGCGCCTCTGGTGCAGCAAATATTCGCGCTATACAAGAGAAACACTTAGAAGAGAACCGGCTAAAAATACCATTATTGTTTATGTCTGATGTGGTACATGGATATAAAACAATCTTTCCAATCCCATTAGCAATCGGTTGTTCATGGAATACACAGCTCGCAGAAGAGAGTGCACGCATTGCCGCTAAAGAGGCAGCAGTTTCCGGGATTCATGTCACTTTTGCTCCTATGGTAGACCTTGTAAGAGACCCTAGATGGGGCAGGGTTATGGAAACTACCGGAGAAGATCTCTATTTAAACAGCGAATTTGCCAAGGCACAAGTACGTGGTTTTCAAGGTAATAACTTAAAAGAAAGCACCGAACATGTAGCAGCTTGTGTGAAACATTTCGCTGCATATGGAGCAGCAGAAGGCGGACGTGATTATAATACGGTAAATATGTCTGATCGGCAACTTCAAGAATTATATTTACCTGCTTATAAGGCAGCACTCGACGAAGGCTGTAAAATGATGATGTCTTCTTTTAACACCATAGATGGAATTCCTGCTACCGCAAATCAAACCTTAATGAATGGACTCCTTCGTCAAGAATGGGGCTTTGACGGTGTAATGATTTCTGATTGGGGAGCAGTAAAAGAGCTGATTCCACATGGGGTGGCAGCGGATAAAGCGGAAGCAGCTGCTAAAACACTACGTGCGGGAACAGATATTGAAATGATGACCGATTGTTATATCAGCCACCTTCATGAGCTAGTAGAAACCGGCAACATCGAAGAAAGTATAATTAATCAGTCTGTCTTACGCATCCTTCAGTTAAAAGAAGACTTAGGTTTATTTGAAAATCCATATCGCGGAGCAGATGCTGCTAAAGAAGAAGAGGTAATTATGTCGCCGTCCCATCGAACAGCAACCAAACAAGTTGCTGCCGAAAGCTCGGTACTATTAAAGAATGAACAGGTCTTGCCTTTAACTACCTCACAGAAAGTGGCCTTAATTGGTCCATTTGCTAACAGCGGCGATATCCTTGGGCAATGGTCTTGGCTAGGTTCCAAAGAAGATGCTGTGACACTCCAACAAGGAATGGGGAAAAAAGCAGAACAAGAATTATTGATATCCAAAGGTTGCGAAGTAGAAAATATTAATTCTAGTTCATTAGAGGAAGCAATCCAAATTGGGAAAAAAGCAGATGTAATAGTCGTAGCTTTAGGGGAAGATTCTATTATGAGTGGTGAAGCAGGTTCATTAACAGACATTCAGTTACCTGAAGCACAGTTGCACTTACTAGCTGCTTTGGCCAAACTAGAGAAACCCATTGTAACGATTTTATTTAATGGACGTCCACTTGACTTACACGGTGTCATAGAACATTCCGATGCGTTGGTAGAAGCTTGGTTCCCTGGTACAGAAGGAGGAAATGCATTAGCTGATCTGCTATATGGAGACCAGAACTTCTCAGGAAAATTAACCATGTCCTTCCCTTATAGTGTTGGACAAGTACCTGTCTACTACAATCATTACAATACCGGTCGACCTAAAGGTGCTGCTGATGCACAAGTAAGATATGTATCCCAGTATCTCGACAGCCCTAATGAACCATTGTTTCCATTTGGCTATGGCTTAAGTTATACTACTTTTTCTTATCAAGAGCTTCAGCTTTCTACTGATCAATTGAAAACTGACGATACTTTGACTATTTCCATCAAGGTAAGCAATAAAGGCAGACGTTCCGGAGCAGAAACAGTACAGCTTTATATTCAGGATGTAGTTGGAGAAGTAGTAAGACCTGTGAAAGAATTAAAAGGTTTCCAAAAAATCAACTTAGGTGCAGGAGAAACGAAAGAAGTGCAATTTACTTTAACGGAAGAACAACTTCGCTATTATCATGCAGATATGAGTTACACAAGTGATCCAGGTGAATTCAATATATTTGTAGGGCCAAATAGTAAAGAAACAACCAGTCAATCATTTCGATTAATTTAATGGATAGAAAGGCAGTGACAACAATGACAGAACAATTTATACATTCGTTTACATCCAATAGATTAACTATTTCCTTTTTAAATAGTGGTGATATATATCGTATTCAACACGGAGATATTCTCATTAATCAAATTTTATCGAACAGCCTAGACGGTTCCTTACAGAATATATATCTACGTATATTTGAAGAAGACGGTAATATTTCTGCCACACCTTTATTAGGCGTACATTCCAACAGCACTTTTTCAATAGGAGTAAACAAGGCAAAGTGGACAGGAAATGTTGCACACGTTGATTATGAGGTGATTTTTCACTTGCACCAGTCTACTTGGTTCTGGGAAGTAAATTTAACCGGGGAAACGAAGCAAGCTGATCTCATCTATGGGCAAGATTTGGGGTTAGCTAATCAAGGAGCTGTTCAAGCGAATGAGGCATACGTTTCTCAATACATTGATTACCAGGTTTTCACGAACCCTCAGCAAGGGCATGTAATAAGCGCTAGACAAAACCAACCGCAAGCAGGTCAGCATCCTTACTTACAACAAGGCGCATTAGGTAAAACTATTGGCTACTCTACGGATGGCTTTCAATTTTTTGGTTTATCTTATAAAACTACCAATCAGCCAGAGGCATTAACACAGCAGCAAATAGCAAATCAAATTTATCAGTACGAATTTGCATATACCGCACTTCAATCTGAAACCTTTCTGTTGAATGGCGAACAACAATTTGTATTCTATGGACATTTCCAGCCGAATCATCCAGAAGCGGTGACTCAACAAGAGTTTGTTGATGAAATACAACTAGCTTGGCAAGAAATGAGTAAACAGGAAACAAACTATGAGACCAAACCAACGTTAACATGGTCTGATGCGTTTGCAGAACCACTTCAGGCCGATTCTATGACAGCCAAGGAAATAACTGACTATTTCCCTGAACGAAAATTAGAAGAATATCAGGATGGTCAGTTGTTATCCTTTTTCACGAATACGTATGAACATGTTGTGTTAAAAGAAAAAGAACAATTACTTGAACGTCCGCATGGACATATCTTATTAAACGGAAATAATGAAAAAGTTCGAGACGATGTCTTTACGTCCACTTCTTATATGTATGGAATATTCAATTCTCAGGTATCAGCCGGCAATGTCGAATTCAATAAGTGGATGACTAATTCTCGTAATCCGCTTAACCGTTTAAAAACTGCCGGGCAGCGTCTCTATATCAAGCTAAACGAACAATACCAACTATTAACCATGCCTTCTTTATTTGAAATTGGCTTTAATTATACACGTTGGTATTACAAAACAGCAGAAGATCTGATTATCGTTACTAATTTTACTATGTTAGACCAAAAACAAGTCCAGCTTCAAGTAGAATCGAAATCAGGCAAAGCATATCCTTACATTCTGACACAACAAATCACAGAACCATTTCTTTCTACTATGCAAACAGAAGATTCTTTTGCCTATTTTGAAAAAAAACAGAAGGACGAATCAGTGTACCCTGATCTACATTTTCAATTAATGATTACCGGAAGTGACGTGACGTTTCAGGATGAACGATTACTAGTGTCAAACGTCCAATCAAAGGAAGCCTCTCTTTTAGTTGCTGAATTAACTGCTACTAGTCAATTTACGGTAACGATTCAAGGAGATGTACGAAAGCCTGTATCATCATTAAAAGTAATGGATTTCGCACAAGAAACGGAACGATACCGCAAATTTTACCAACAGTTATTAAGAGGGTTCCATTTAGAGATTGACGGTTCCAAACAACCTGCGATGGAGAAACTGAATACACTTGCCTGGTGGTATACGCACAATATGCTGGTTCATTTCTCTAATCCTCACGGTTTAGAACAATATGGCGGAGCTGCCTGGGGAACGAGAGATGTAAATCAAGGGCCTCTTGAATATTTTATGTCAACAGGGAACTATCAAATCGTGAGAGATATTATTCAAAGCGTGTACTCTCACCAATATCAAGATAAAGGTAATTGGCCGCAATGGTTTATGTTTGATCAATATACCTCTACTCAACAGGAAGAAAGCCACGGAGACGTAATTGTTTGGCCATTGAAAGTAATTGGTGACTATTTAGAAGCTACCGGGGATACTTCTATATTAGAAGAAAAGCTCGCTTATATGGATCACACGGAAAAACATTTCACCACAGAGCAATATTCTTTGTGGCATCATATTGAAAAACAAATAGAATATATGGAACAAAACTTTTTGCACGGCACCTATCTGCCTGCTTATGATGACGGAGATTGGGATGATACATTACAGCCTGCTAACCCAGCATTCAAAACAAATATGGTTAGTTCATGGACAACCGCATTACTGTATCAATCATTAACCAAAATGGCCAAAATCAGTAAAAAACACGGCTATACACAAACTGCAAAATGGGAAAAATTAGCTCAATCCATCCAACAAGATGTCAAAACGTATATGTTAGACGACAAAGTAATGCCTGGATTTATTTACATGGAAGATACTGCCCATGCCGAAAAAATACTGCACCCTTCTGATCAACGCACGGGCATACAATATCGCTTATTACCGATGCAACGTGCGATTATTAGTGAGTTATTCACGAAGGAGCAAGCAGAAGATCATTATCAATTAATTAGAAATAAGCTGTATTTCCCAGATGGCGTACGTCTTATGAGCCAACCAGCTCCATACAATGGAGGTGTTAGCACTCATTTCAAACGTGCTGAACAAGCAAGTAACTTCGGGCGTGAAATCGGCCTTCAATATGTACATGCCCATATTCGTTTCATTGAAGCCATGGCCAAATTGGGGAAACCAAATGAAGTATGGCAAGGGTTAGCTGTCATTAATCCAGTCGGTATCAAAGATGTTGTAGCTAATGCCGAGCTTCGTCAAAGCAATGCCTATTTTAGTAGTTCCGACGGTAAATTTGCTACACGCTACCAAGCAGCCAAAGAGTTTGAGAAACTTCGTACAGGAAAGGCAACTGTAAAAGGGGGCTGGCGTATCTACTCCAGCGGTCCCGGAATCTATATGAACCAACTTATTTCTAATGCTCTAGGAATTCGAGAAGTACAAGATCATATCATTATTGATCCTGTACTTGAAGCTGAACTAAATGGTCTTCAGTTTGATTTCCACTGTCTGAACAAACCAGTCACCTTCGTTTATCATCAGACCGAAGTAGAACGCAAGGTAGTGGTAAATGGCCAAGACATCCAGACAGTCACATTAAATAACCCTTACCGCATGGGCGGATTCCAATTAGATAAAGAAGATGTAGCAGCATTATTAACAGATAGCCAAACCAACCGGATAGATATTTATATGTAATATGTCCCTTTAAAAAGTAAACTTGAACATGCAGTGATACTTCTACCAGTGGGGAAGTATCCTATCAAAAAATAAAAACCCGAATGTTAACTTCACTGGTTAGATTCGGGTTTTAATTATGTTTGCTATCCTATTGTTTTCAACTGCTACACTTTAAAAAATCTGTTTCTACTACATCATCAACGTTCATCGGATCTTTAACACCAAATCTATTTCTTTCATTATCACTCGAAACAATCCGTTTCTCATAATATTCAAGATATTATAATTTAATAGTTTGTTCATAATATTCTTCTTTTGGTTCTCTATACAGAGCATAGCTTGAACGACTGATATAAATTTTATGAATTTCTACTGACAATTCTAAATAATAGCGGTCGCCTGAATCTAGTATGGTATCTCCTGCACAGGAGAACACCTGAATAGAATCACCTTCTAAACCTAAATTAATAGATTAATTAAAGGAACTTGAACTCGTTAAAGAAAAATCACCGGCATTTTCGCAGTCCTTGTTTCTGCTTTATTTCCTGCAAAATTTCCTAAGCCGTTTCTCGACTAAGTGTTAATTTACTCTATCCATCAGCAAAGGTAAGGTAATCTATATCTACTTCTCTCGTCACCATACACGCTGTCACTGGTGTATATTTTTGTAACACAATTCTTTCATCATCTACGAAGATTTCCATTGAATCTTTTATCTTGATATCAAGCGTATTCGCAGTTTTTTTGGAATAACTACTCTATCTGCCTAATTCATCTACTTTTCTTACAATTAAGTTGCTATTCATTGTTTTTTCTTCTTTTTCTATACTTAATCCCTATATAACTTACCTAATTATCCTGTTATTCTTAAATGAAGTTTTATATTTCTCTTTACTTTTTACTTAATTGATGAACAATAATTGCTTCAAATAGTTTCCAATGAACCAAAACTTTTAACACAATGGCTAGTATCGATCCTCTAGCCATTGCATAACGCAGTCGAGGCTTACGTTTTGCTGTAATTTGTACTGTTTTTTGCCACATCAATCGGCTGACCTGCATGTTGCGTCAATTCCTGACCAAATGACAATACTTATTTCATTGGTTGCTGGTAAAGAGAATTTATCCGGCTTGTATGCTCTATATGGATAAATCCCTTCGCCCAAAAATCTATCTGATATGCACCTAGCTCCACTAAAATGACATCTATACCATACATAGCAAGCTCTAACCGCACTAATTCACTGAAACCCTCTAAGGTAAATATAGGAGAAGAATAAGGTTCTTATCTCTGAAAAGCTACTATCTCCAACATCTTATACAGATAAATTTACTTTTTTAGTCTTTTAAAATAATATAGTTTGAAATACTGCGGTAGAGCCAAAAATTATATACTTTCGTTCCCTTTACTCTAAGCCCACCACATCGAAGCTGGAGGCTCTGTGATATTCACCTGTTTTAAATTTTGTACTGCTTTATGAAAACCTTCTTCAATCGACATGATTGGGTCTTCATGTTCGATACTGATCACATAATCATAGCCATATGTCCGAAGCGCACTGACCATATTGGACCACTCCTGAATACTATGCCCATATCCTACCGAACGGAAGCTCCAGGCCCGCGTCTGCACTTCTCCATACGGCTGCATGTCGGTTAAGCCATACATGTTCACATTGTCTTGGTCAATGTACGTATCTTTGGCATGAAAATGATGAATCGCATTCGCTTTGCCCAGAATCTTGATGGCCGCTACCGGATCGATTCCCTGCCACCATAAATGACTCGGGTCCAGGTTGGCACCAATTGCATTATTCGTTGCTTCCCGAAGCTTCAGCATGGTATAAGGTGTATGAACCAGAAAACCGGCATGCAGCTCCAACCCTACTTTGACACCATGATCTTCAGCAAATTGTCCCTGCTCTTTCCAATACGGAATCAACTTTTCTTCCCATTGCCATTTCAAAATATCAGAGTATTCTGTCGGCCAAGGAGTTACTGGCCAATTCGGATATTTCGAATCTTCATTGGATCCCGGCGTTCCGGAAAATGTATTAACAACCGGAACATCCAGCATCTCTGCTAAACGTACCGTTTTCACAAACGTGTCATGGCTCGCTTTTGCATGGGCCTTGTTTGGTGAAACAGGATTATCATGACAGCTGAATGCGCTGATGGTTAGTCCGCGTGATTCAATCTTGTCTTTAAATTCTTTTCGTTTATCACTGTTTTCCAACAGCTCATCCAGTTGACAATGCGCCGTTCCAGGGTTGCCTCCTGTCCCTATTTCCACCGCATCCAATCCGGCATCTTTCACATAATCCAGCATGTCTTCCAGCTTCTTCTCTGCAAATAAAACCGTAAATACACCTAATTTCATTTTTTATGCCTCCCTTTAGTTAATTAAGATACTTTTTCCCTGCTCACTGCTTTCATAAATAGCATCGATGACTTTCGTGACCAACAACGCATCCTCTGGACTGTTTTTTAATGTTTCTTTTCCTGAGCATACATCAATAAAATGTTGTGCTTGTAAAAGCGCCGCTTCCTGTTGATTTTCTGTTGTATCTGTCTTTGTCTCCATCATTCTATGATATTTCGGCTGATAGAATTCATAAGGGAACACGTTTATTCCTCCGTCTTCACCAGATATCGATACATGGGTTTTATCCGCTTTAATATTTGCGGCCCAGGAACATTCAAATAACAACGTGCTCCCATCATCGAACCGGATATAGGCACTCACATGATCATCCACATCTACTGCTTCATGATCATAACTTCCCCAATCGTTGACCTGATTTGGCTGCTTACTTAAGCGCTGATAAGTCTGTGCATTAACTTCGATTGGTTTGGAAGGCGCCACAAGCCAGAAAGCCGTATCAAGTAAATGACATCCCCAGTCAATCAAGCTTCCGCCGCCTTGAAGCTGTTTGTTGATAAACACGCCCCAGCCGGGAACTTTCCTCTGACGCAAGGCTTGCACCCGCGTAACAATAGGCGCTCCTACTTCCAGCATCGCTTCTTTTGCCAGCATGACAGAATCAACAAAACGATAATGATAGCCAATCATTAAAATTTTGTTATTTGCTTCCGCTGCTTCTAGCATCCGCTTTCCTTCATCTGCATTCATTGCCATCGGTTTCTCGCATAAAACATGAACACCTTGATTCAGAGCGGCAACCGCTATCGGTTCATGAAATTTATTTGGTGTGCAGATGGTTACCGCATCTACATGTTGAAACATTTTCAAATAATCCTCAAACACATTCGGAATCGCATATTTTTCTGCTACTTCTTTGGCACGAACAAGATTCACATCTTGTACTGCTGTGATTTCCACCTGTTCACTCAGTGCTTGGTAAGCGGGGATATGGCGGCTCTCCGCAATTCCCCCTGCACCTATAAGCCCCATTTTCAACCTTTTCATGTTCCGTCACTTCTCCAATGAATAAATTCTTTTCGTTTCTACTGATTCTAAAGCTCCTAAAATAATAACGAGCGATTTCTTGCCTTCTTCTCCATCAATAAGAGGCGTGGTGTTATTTTGAATGGACTCGATAAAATGATCAATCACATGTGTTGTAGTCTGACCGCCTTCATCATTGGATTGAATACCGCCAAGTTCGTATTTGACAGTTTCGCCACTCGCATACTGAGCTACCAGCGAATAGGTCGGGTCATCTTCCAACCGCAATATTGCTTTCTCTCCGTAAATCACCGTGGAATTATCTTCGTTTGCTGTATAAGCCCAACTTGCCGCCAAAGTGCCGATAATGCCGTTCGCTGATTTTAAGATAAGCGATGCATTATCATCGACGTCCGTATCCGCTTTCGCACTTGTTTCTACAAATGCCCCGACTTCCACCATCTCATCCTGTAATACATAACGGATTAAATCCGCCTTATGTATACCTAAATCACCCATGGCACCAATGAAAGCTTCATCTTTTTTAAAGAACCAGCTTTCTTTGCCATCTGCGCTCCACCCTTCCGGACCACCATGTCCGAATGTTGTACGGAAGCTGTAAATCTTTCCAATTGCTCCAGAGGCAATCAGCTCTCTCGCTTTTTGGTGCGACGGAACAAAACGTTGATTATGCCCAATCATTAATTTCTTTCCACTCTGTTTCGCCGCTTCTATCATTTGGTCTGCTTCTTCTGTAGAGGTTGCCATTGGCTTTTCACAAAGTACATGTTTTCCGGCATTTAGTGCATCGACACTGACAGGCGCATGTAAGTAGTTTGGCAGACAAATACTGACTGCATCTACGTTTTCGTCTTTTAACAATGTCTTATAATCCGTATACGCTTTTGCCTGATAAGTTGCTGCCGCTTCTTCTGCCCTTTCCTGGACAATATCGCAAACTGCTGCGATTTCTACATGTTTATTTGCTGCATATTCTGGCAGATGACGATGTTTTGCAATACTGCCACATCCGATAACTGCTATTTTTACACTCATTTTCCCTCTTCCTTTCTCTCTATCTTGTTTTATTTTTCAATCGGCTGATAGTTCCCATACGTATGTTGTGGCGTATCTTGATTTTTCGCCCACTCAACAGCATTTTTAATCACTTGTTGGACTTCAGCCTGATGATACGTCGGATACGTTTCATGCCCGGGACGGAAATAGAATATCTTCCCTCTGCCACGTTTAAACGTCGCCCCGCTGCGGAACACTTCTCCACCGGTAAACCAGCTTACAAAAATGAGCTCATCTGGTGCTGGAATATCAAAATGCTCTCCGTACATTTCTTCTTTTTCAATTTCAAAATACTCGCCGATTCCTTTGGCAATCGGATGCGATGGGTCGACATTCCAGACACGTTCGGTATCATCGGATTCGCGCCATTTTAAATCGCAGCCTGTGCCCATGAGCGTTTGAAATATTTTGGAGAAATGGCCGGAATGAAGTACAATTAATCCCATGCCGTCCCACACACGCTTTTTTACACGCTCTACTATATCATCCTGTACTTCGTCGTGTGCCTTATGTCCCCACCAGATCAGGACGTCTGTGTCTTCTAAACGTTCTTCATTAAGACCATGTTCCGGTTCATCTAATGTAGCTGTGGTTACGTCGTGTCCTGCTTCTGATAAAAAGTCGGCAATTGCTCCGTGGATTCCATTTGGATAAATAGAGGCAACGGTTTCATTTGTTTTTTCGTGACGGTTTTCGTTCCATACTGTGATATTCATTAGGCATTCTCCTTATCTTATTTCTCTTTTTCTATTACTGCATCGTTAGAAAAATAATTATTATCTTTCACTAACCTTTTGTGAGATTCTCTAGATTCAATTTTTGTTGGAATAATCACGCTCCGTTTGAAGGCATTTGGATTATTAATCAGTTCAATTACTCCTCTTGAAGCTTCATAGCCCAGTTGAAATGCTTCTGTATCTATAGTTGTTAAACTAGGAATAGCGAACTCAGTTAAAATAGTTCTATTAAACGTTATTAAACTTATATCTTCCGGAACGCTCAATCCATATTTTTTTAAAGCTTTTAAAACTAACATCCCCTGTATATCATGGGAAATAACTAAAGCGGTTGGCGGGTTTTTCTTATTTAATAACTTTTTTACTTTATAATCTGTATCTTCAGGGATTTTAATATACTCAATATAACTTCCATCAACAGGGAGTTTGTTATCTTCAACTGCCTTTAAATAACCATTTACCCTGTCTCTTATTACTTGAAAGTCCGGATCTTCTCCAATAAACCCTATAAACTTATGATTATGATTTATTAAAAAGTTAGTAGCTTGCTCTCCTGCGTTTATATTATCATTATCAACATACATTATTTCATTTCTTCTTTGCATTGGTTTTCCAACAACGGTAAATGGGATATTATTTTCAATTAAGAATGGTACTACTTTATCCTCAATTTTTGAATAAAGTACGATAACTCCATCAACTCTTTTACCCTGAACCATTTTTACTACCTCATCATAGATTTCATCCTCAGAACTACCAGTTGTTATGGATAAGCTATATTGATGTTGATGGCAATGAGAGCTAATACCTTGCTGTGCCTCTGGAGTAAACGGATTAATCCAATTCCAAGACTGGCTTAGAGAATGTTTTAAAACAACTCCAATCGTTTTGGTGGATTGTTGTACTAGTACTCTAGCATTTAAATTAATATGATAACCTAACTCCTCCATTGCATTCCTAACTCTTTTCTTTGTCTCCACACTAATTTTATCACTATCTGATATAACACGTGAAACAGTAGAAGGAGATACATTTGCTCTTTTTGCTACATCTTTAATAGTTACTGTCATTCTTGAACCTCCTCCCCTTTATAATAATCGCAAGTGGAACAAATAATAACGCATTAACTGAATCAAGTATACAGTAATGATAGCGATTAAAATATTAGTGAAAAACATCTCAAGAAAAAATGACATGTAAATTAATATTAACCCATTTCTTCTTAAGACAATCACGGTGTTTTAATAATCTAAAACTTCTTTTTTCATTTCTTATAAAATCAATAAAATTCTAAACAATGCATGTGATTTTCAACTGACTTCATAATAACAAGCATTTCTAAGTTTTGTTAAATATGAAAGCCCATTTATTTTTTATGCTAATCAAGTAAACACAAAAACCTAAACTCCTTTATCCAATCACTCAAGCATCATTTCATAGAGAATATCACGCATATCTTTACTTTTCTAGTTTATAACAGACTATTTCACTAAAAAAGTGTTAATAATATTACCTTCTCTCTCTAACTTAATTCTAATGCTGTCTGCCAAATATCGAAGATCAATTACACGAGTCAAATACTTTCTATTTGTAATCTCTTCGATTATCAAAATTCGTTTTACTTGTGTGAGATTTTCTTGGTTCAACCAGTCAAAAATGTTAATTCAACATATGATTTAATAACAAGATCAATGATTAACTACATGTCATATTGGATTGATACATTTATAATAGTAGATATTACAGACATTATTATTCAGCAAATAGTAATCCTTAGTTGCTTTAAATATTCAAGCCTTGCGATAATCCTTTGTTAATCACTAATATTATGTCCATTGGAATCAAAAATTAATAGACTACGCTTAATAACATAAAACTTCTTTCCACCTCATCTTTTTCATATGTCTTTTCTCTTACCACTTTACGTATTCATTGTACCACCATAATTTGTCAGAAAATTCTTTCATACCTTCTCAAATATACAACAATTTTTACATTATTCACAAACTCGAGTAACCTTTCATATCTCTCTACCCTTTCGTTGCCCCAGATGATAAACCTGAAATAAGGTAGCGCTGCAAATATAAGAAAACTGCAGCAATCGGTAATGCAATTAAGACTGCACCAGCAGCAAACCGAGTGAAATTATTAGCAAATTGATCACTAACAAAATTAAATAAACCAAGCGCCAATGTATAATTTTCTGGACTTCTCAAGAGAATTCTTGGCAAGATAAAATCCATGAAAGGGGTCATAAAGTTAAACAACGCAACAACAGCCAAAATTGGCTTAGCTAACGGCAAAACAATCTGAAATAAAATACGGAAATGACCTGCGCCGTCTAATTTTGCCGATTCATCAAGTTCTTTTGGAATTGTATCTAAATACCCTTTTACTAGAAAAGCATTCATCGGAATTGATGTCCCCACGTAAACTAAAATTAGACCGAATAAGGAGTCAAGCAAACCTACCGTATTCAGCAGTATATAAATAGCAACCATGGCCATTAACACAGGAAATAGTTGAAGAACTAAGAATAAATATAATCCATTCTTCTTCCCCACAAATCGGTACCTTGAGAAAGCATATGCTGTCAATCCAACTGTCGCTGTTGCCGCTATTGATGTGGAAAATGCAATAATTAAGGTATTGATATACCATTGGACATAGTTACTTTGCGGGTCAAAGAACAACCATTTATAGTGTGCCAAAGACCAGCTTTCTGGAATAATACTTGCCCCATAAAGGTTGGTTCCTGAATTGAATGAAAAAGCTAATGTCCATAGTAATGGATATACAATAACAATGAACATAAGTGCAAGAAACAAATACATGAAAAATACTTCAATTTTCGATTTTGTTTTTGGATTCATTAAGAATCATCCCCCTCTTTAAAGGATCTGCTTTGACGGAACTGGAATATAGCAAATGCAGCGACTATTAACCCAATAATAATAGAGACAGCAGCAGCCATGCTATATTGAGAATTCTCAAATGCCAATCCATATATCCATGAAATTAAAATATCTGTTCCCCCTGCATTTTGTCCCCGTACCGGCGGACCTCCTTCATTAAATAGATAAATAATGTTAAAGTTATTAAAGTTCCCTGCGTATTGCATAATTAACAGTGGTGCTGTCGCAAAGAGAACATGTGGAAGTGTAATAAAACGAAACTTTTGGATACGATTAGCACCATCCATATCGGCAGCCTCATACCAGTCTGAAGAAACACTTTGCAAAATCCCAGTAAAAAGAGCAAATACAAAAGGAAAACCTAACCACGTTTGTATCATAATCAATGCAATTCTTGTCCAAAATGGATCTGATAACCAAGGAATTCCTGAACTAAATAAAGGCTCCAGGATATCTCGATTGATAGTACCGAACCCATCATTAAACATTGCCGCAAAAATCAAGATAGTCACAAATGATGGAACAGCCCATGGAAGAATTAAGATCGTTCGAATGAACCGCTTGTATTTAATTCGTTTGTCATTAACAATTACTGCGAGAAGCATCGCTAATGCAATTTGAAGCGTCGTTGCGACTAATGTCCAAATCACCGTCCAAGAAAGAACCGAGAAAAATGTACTTCTCCATATAGGGACAGTAATAAGATCGGTAAAGTTTTGAAAGCCAACCCAATCCAATACGTTTCTTGGAGGAGCATTAAACAAATTATAATTAGTAAAAGCTAGACCTATCATGAACAATAGTGGAAAAATAACAGTAAAAATTAAAAGTAACAATCCTGGCGTTAACAATAGATACGGAAATCCTTTATTCCACGATTGTCTAAAGCCCTCCCGCATAGAAAGTGAAGTAAAACCATCTAGACGCATTTTTGCTATCTTTCTAGCATCCTTTATTTGCAAAACATAGAATAGAATAGCAAATACCGTCACAATCATGGCTAATATACCTTGAGCTAATAAAACTCGAGAATCGTCTACTTCAGGAAGTGTTCCAAGTGTAACAAGTCCCCAATAGCCGATGTTTAAAATATCATAAAACACTGTAATAAATGCTAACGTAATGAAAAAAAATAATACGCCTTTTAAATATTGCTTATTATAGATTTGGCCGAGCCCAGGAACAATAGCAAGTAATGTTGCTGTTCTGGGATTATGGGTTGCTTTTTTCACTACTATCACTTCCTTCCTCTAGTCAGCATCTGCTGCTCCCATAATTTCAATTTCATCTTGAATCATTTCTTTTGTCTCTGTTAATACTTCTTGGACATCCTCTCCGTTTGAAATAAATATCATAGCATCTCTCATTGGATCCCAGACAGCTGAAGCAGCTGGAATATTGGGCATAAACTCAGATTGTTCCAATTGAACCATGAACGCCTCATATAAGTCACTATCCATCTCTATATCTTCCCGAGCGGGGATTTCTTGCGTATGCTCAAAATAAATTTCTGAACTCTCTTCGCTAGTCATAAACAGAGCCAATTCCTTCGCCCAGTCTATATTTTCACTATATTGATTGACCATCCATCCTTTTACACTGGAAAAAGAGGTTAACGGTTCTCCATCTAAATCTGGAAGTGGAGCTGTTGCTAAACTATCTCCTAATGCGCTTTCATATTCCTCGATATTCCATGGACCTGAGAAAACAGCTCCTACTTTACCATCAACAAAAAGACCATTTAGAATGTCGGCATTAAGATTGCGTGGAAGATAGCCATTTTCGTACCAACTTTGTAATAATTCTCCTGCTTGAACAGACCCAGCATTATCAATTCCAATATCTTCTACATCATAACTAGTTTCATTTTCTTGCTCAAAAATATACCCACCATAAGCTTCAAAAAAAGGATATGAAAAATACATCTCAGGTGCTTCCATTAAAAAACCATATTCATCATTTTCAGGTACGGTAAGATGTTCTCCCAAAGCTTCTAATTCTTCAATTGTTTCAGGCACTTCAGGTACAAGATCGGTATTATACATGAGAGTGTAAGTTTCAACGGAAGATGGAATGCCAATTTGCGCATCTTCGTAATTAAGAGCTTCCATAGAACCTTCCAAATACCCCTTTTTCTCTTCTTCCGTTAAATCCAATTCAGCAGCAAGCCCTTGAAGGTAGACATTTCCTGTCTCATCATGTGGTTGAAAGAATAAATCAGGTCCTCCGCCTGACGGTCCATCCAATGACATGGCTTCTAATTGATCGAACATCCCAAAGGGGGTTATGACTACATCAATTCCAGTTTCTTCAGTAAAGTTCTGAGTAATCTCTTCATATGCGGCTAGATTATGTTCATTATCTTCAACCCAAACATGTAGTGAATCTGGCTTGTTTTCTTCTGTTGCTTCCTCTACCACTGTTTCAGTTACTTCATCCCTATTCGGACCACAAGAAACCAGTATAGCTAAAATCACTATCAAAGAAATACCCATAAATAACTTTTTCTTCATCATCAACCTCCTAAACTATTTAAGGCAATCGTTTGCATTAATTGTTCTCTCTATCACTATTTACATCGCTAATGAACAAACATATTAAGTTTAGCAAATAAAATCATTTGTTAAACTATTAAATTGGTTCCCTACTTCCTTGCTTTATATATTTTATTTACCTTCAGCTACACAACATACGCAAACGTTTGCACAAAACTTTAAAATTTATTTTAATCTATTCACATTATTTTTGCAAGGGCTTTCATTGTTCACTTTTATATTTTTTTATGATAAAAGCTGGAATATCAACAATTTTTGTTAAAATTAAAAATTATTTTTTTCTCTTGACTTATTAATATTATTTTGCAAATAATAGATTAAGTAATTTTGTTTAATCTAAATTCGAGGGCAATGCTTTGTCATAACAACAACCCCTGTTTTCTATTCGAGAAAACAGGGGTTGTTTATTTTTAAGGAGGATTTCGATGTTAAAAGAAGCCATATACCACAGACCTAAAGGAAATTTTGCTTACGCTTACAAAGAGGAAACACTTCATATTCGTTTGAAAACCAAGAAAAAAGATGCCCAAAAAGTTAGCTTGATTTACGGTGACCCTTATGATTGGAAAAGGAAACAATGGGCTTATAGGAAAAAGCCAATGTCTATTACTGCTTCAGATGACTTATTTGATTATTGGTTTATTGAACTCGACGTACCTACAAGACGCTTGAGATATGGTTTTGAAATAAGTGATGTGAAAGAAACACTTATTTATACAGAAAAAGGATTTTCTTCAAATATTGTAACAGATGATATATCCTATTATTTCTGCTTTCCATTTATTAATCCGATTGATATTTTTGAAACACCTGATTGGGTGAAAGACACCGTATGGTATCAAATCTTCCCTGATCGATTTGCAAATGGAAACAAGAAAAACGACCCAGAAGATGTTTTGCCTTGGGCTAGTGAAGCACCTGCTTTAGATAATTTTTTTGGAGGTGATTTTGAAGGCATTCTAAAAAACTTAGATTATTTAACAGATTTAGGAATCAATGGTATTTATCTGACTCCTATCTTTAAAGCATATTCTAATCATAAATACGATACTATCGATTATATGGAGATTGATCCTCAATTTGGAGATAAAGAGACGTTTAAAAAACTTGTCGATGCCTGTCACCAAAGAGGAATCCGAGTAATGCTGGATGCTGTATTTAATCATAGTGGTTTATATTTCAAACCTTTTCAAGATGTTTTGGAAAACCAGGAAAGTTCCAAATATAAAGATTGGTTTCATCTGCATGAATTTCCGGTAAAGGATATCTATCCACCTAATTATGATACGTTCGGGTATGTTGAATCCATGCCAAAACTAAACACAGAGAACCCGGAAGTCCGTTCTTATTTCTTAGACGTTGCCACTTATTGGATTGAAAAATTTGATATTGATGGCTGGCGTTTGGATGTGGCAAATGAGGTAGACCATTCATTCTGGAGAGCGTTTCGTAAGAGAGTTAAATCGATTAAACCCGATTTATATATTCTCGGAGAAATATGGCATGATGCGCTCCCATGGCTGGAAGGTGACCAGTTTGATGCAGTCATGAACTACCCATTTACTTTGGCTGGACTGGACTATATTGCAAAAGAGAAGATAGATACTACCCAATTCGCCAATCGATTATCTACATCCTACTCATCTTATACGGAAAATAGCAATGAAGTAGCTTTTAATTTGCTCGATAGTCATGATACACCAAGAGTGCTTACAGAGTGTGATGGCAACATAGAAAAAGTTCGTCTATTATACGTACTATTATTTTCTTTCCCTGGTACACCTTGTGTGTACTATGGTGACGAAATTGGGATGACAGGAGGAGAAGACCCTGAGTGCAGAAAATGTATGGTTTGGGATGAGAAAGATCAAAATACGTCGCTGAAAAAATTTATAAAACAATTTATTCAGCTGCGGCTTTCTGAAGAAGCATTTACACACGGAAAGCTGTTCATTATCCAACCAGATAGAGCAGATAATTATTTTCATTTTGTGAGAAGTACCAAAGATTCTTCTATTCATTTTTTTATTAACCCAACAAATCAACCAGTTAACATATCATTGGATACCACTTCTTCTAATGATGTGTTGGATTTATGGAATCAAAAAAAGCTACAAACGAAAGAAAACAGTCTGCATACTGAATTGCCAGCTAATGATTTTCTTATTTTGAAGCAATAAAAGTAATCTTTATCCAGTGAAGAAATATAACTATTTTTTCACTGGATTTCATTTAGACCAATCAACGAAGTACGGCAAAGCAAACTATATTCCATTCACTAGCGTTGTATAAATAAATATAAAATCATGCAATACGATTGATTTAGAATTAATAGAATTTATTACTTAACCCAGTCAAGATTAAAAAAGGAACTTTCTCTATTTAAATAAACGAGGAAATTCCTTTTTTAATCCTGCTATTCTTATACCTTATCTCGGTCTTCTTTCCTTTGTTCCTGGCAATTTTGGAAATGGCTGATGCGGCATTGTTTGATACCAATATGCAACCGATGAAATATCATCTGCGCGCTCAAATAGTTTGATATCGTCATTACCTATTTGCTGAAGGGTCACTGTCAGCTTTTCATCAAATCGAATCGGATCCGGCAAATGCCAACGATATAGTCCATGCATTGGTAACGCATCTTTTCCGAATCCATGCGTCGGAATACTATCCTTTTTTGGGAAGTTATCTCTCGTATGATCCTCTGTAGATTGAAAAGCATAACCTAAAAAAGGTGTATTGTAGGTAGATGAACGAATTATCCCGTCTTCATGTTTTTTATGAAAAGCCCACGCTCCACCAAAATAATCTTCTGTACCTGTACCGCAGATGGTCGGGTATTGTTCATCGTCATCGATATAAAATTTAAATTCTCCTTCTCCCCACCAATAGCGTTCCAGCGCAGTTAATGCAAGGTAGGTTCCAACATAATGCCCTTTTCCTCTAATGTCACTGACTACCGTGTAGTCTTTCGCTTCCTGCGTATATTTTTCTCTACGCCATTGGGCATGAAAATATGCTGTATCATCGTCTATGTCATCTTCCACGGTATAGTTAATCGTGTAGAAGAAAGCATCAATATCTCCTTCATGTTCATTTGTTACTACAATACGTGCCTTTTTCCGAAACGGCATTGGGAAATAACAATTCATCGCTCCAGATGGATTAACTACAATAGGCATGGAATTAACATCACAGCGTGTTCCAAAACCATTACAGAAGAAATCTCCCAATGGAGCTTCAACAGAAGGCGTCTCTTCATCATCCCAGTACATCCGCAATACAATATCCCTTAGTACAAAACTGCCATGTACGGTGGCATCTGTTACTGTCATCCAAATATGACGAATGGTTCCCGGCCCATCTATTTCTGCCAATGTTACCGTTTCTCCACGCTTCAAATGGATCATCGGTCTCCCTTTTCTGCTTGGCCCTAAATCACTTCCTTCTTTTCCGCCTGCTCCAGTTGCTCCAGTAGGATTTTCTGGGTTAATAGATCTGCTTTTATTATTCTTTAACTTTTCAATTCCTTCTAATGTTAACATCTTAAAACTCCCTTTCTATTATTTATCCTTTTATTGCTCCTCCGGTTAAGCCGGAAATAATTCCTTTTCTAAATATAATTGTTAATATAACAATTGGAAGCATAGCAATGATTGAGCCAGCAAATATAGTACCGTATGGAATGGAATATGGCCCGCTAAACAATGCAATACCAACCGAAACCGTCCGCATCGACGGATCGGAATTTATAATTAATGCCAGGAAAAATTCAATCCATGTTGCAATATAAGTGAAAATGGCTGCTGTAAATAATCCTGGCTTAATTAAAGGTAAATATATTTTATAAAAAATGGTGAATACGTTAGCCCCATCGACTCTCGCACTTTCCAGTAACGAAGTCGGTATCTGCACAAAGTAATTTCGTAACAACCAAACAGCAAATGGCAAATTAAAAGCGATATATGGAATAACCAGTCCCGTATATGTGTTCAACAAACCAAGATTATTCAACATAATATAAACAGCTGGTGCTACAGTAACAGGAGGGAACATAGATAAAATCAATAACCCTACCATCATTGGATATTTATTCGGTAATGGCAATTTTGCTATAGCAAAGGCCGCCATGCTGGAAAATATTAATACAACAATTGTTGCAGATACAGATACAATCATACTGTTGAATAAGTTGTCTAAAAATCCAAAGTCAACTAATGCTTCCCGATAATGGTCCAATGTCCAAGTTTCCGGAAGAAGGCTGGGAGGATAATTTCCCAGTTCAGATGCCGGTTTAAAAGACGTAATAACAATCCAATAAAAAGGGGCAATAATAATGGCCAAAAAACTGATTAAAACAATATAACGGCCAGCAGTAGATAATCGTCGCATAAGTTAGGACTCTCCTTTCACAACAGAGCGAATCAGCGGATAAAATGTAATCGACAACATAATAATGAAAAATACGACACTTACAGCAATGGCTGATCCTAAACCGAAATTCAGATTCTGGAACAGTGATTTTTGTGCCAGCATTGCAACAGGCTGCGTAGCATTTCCCGGTCCGCCGCCAGTTAATACAAACGGTAAATCGAATACCCCGAAGGCCTGTAATAAACGAAAAATAATCGAAACGGCAATGCTCCCTTTGATAGCTGGCAGCGTAATCTTCCAAAATTGATGCCAAACGTTTGCTCCATCAATGGAAGCTGCTTCATATTGATCCTTAGGAACCATCTGTAATCCAGCCAGTAATATAATAACTACAAATGGTGTCGTCTTCCATATTTCTGCAATCATCATGCTGATAACAGCCGTATCCGGAGTCGCCAGCCAGGCAAACGGTCCATCAATCAAGTGAAGCGTTTCCAAAATATAGTTTGATACGCCATAAACAGCATTATAGATGTATGACCACATCTGCCCGGACACAACGGTGATTAACGCCCATGGAATTAACATCACAACCAAAGATACATTTAATAAACGCTTCACTTTGTTAATCGCCAGTGCAATTAACAGCCCGAGCACAATCTCAACTGCAACCGTTACAAAAGCGAAATAGAATGTAAACCAAATACTATCCCAGTAAATAGAATTGGTAAAAATATCAACGTAATGCTGTAACCCTATAAAATCAAATACATAACCGCTACTTGAGATATCTACATTGCTTAGACTCATGCGAATCGTATAGAAAATAGGATAGAACATAATCACTGCAAGTACCAGAAATGCTGGAAGCACCATTAAATATCCTGGCAGATTCTTTTTCCATGATCCATGCAAAGAATGTTGGTTTGCATTTTTATTTCTATTTGACATACCTAAACCTCTTTTCTTTTGTTATAAGCCAGATTCATTTGCTGATTTTATTTGTTCTTCCATCGCTTCTAATATTTCTGTAATACTCCGTTCTCTGACAAACATATCATTCACATTCATATATATACCTTCAGAAATAGCATTATAGTTTGGTGATTTCGGTCTTGGTGTCGGAACTGCTTCTTGATAAATTTCCAATATTGGATATTCCTGAATCATTTCAGGGTCTTCCGTAATATTTGTATTGGTTGGAATCATGTCATGTTCTTCCAGCATTAATCTTTGCGCTTCTTCTCCCGTTAAATAATCCATAAAAGCTAAAGATGCTTCCAGATTCTCTGTATTGGGATTGATAAACATATTCCACCCGGATTGCGTTGTATTACTTTCTCCGCCTTCAAAAGCTGGAAGTGGGACAATTCCAACATTTTCACTGATTGCGGAAGTATCCGGATCCTGTAATTGACCATAATAACTCATCCAATTACGTAAAAAAGCTGCTGATCCAGAACTGAACGTATTCGTTGCTTCATCCTCATGGAAAGTAGCTACTGCATTTGGCGTTGCACCGCTCGTAAATAATTCTTTCATAAAGGATAATGCTTTTTCTGTTTCCGGTGAGTTAATCACGACATTCTCATCTTCATCCAAGACATCTCCGCCTGCTGCCCGCAAATATTCTAAGAAATTTGTCGTCAGCCCTTCATAAGATGCTCCCTGCCAAACAAATCCGTAGTCCACGTATCCTTCTTCCTGTAATTGTATCGATATGTCTTGCAATTCTTCCCAAGTACTTGGGACAGGTAATCCTGCTTCTTTTAAAATATCTTCTCGATAATAAAGAACACCGATATTATCGTAGAATGGAGCGCCATAGACTCCTCCTTCATAAGTAACAGAATCAATCAATGTTTCTGGAAAGCGGTCCCAAAATTCATCTGGCATTACATTAGACAAATCCATCGCTATGTTAGCGTTACCAAATTGCGCCGGCCAGTTTGAATCTCCACTATAAATATCTGGTGTTTCGTTTTGTCCTCCAATCGTTGTCGTATAATACGTTTGTGATTGATTGGTGGTAGACGGGGCTTCTTCCAATTCGACATGAACATTCGGATATTTTTCTTCAAATCCTTCTATTAATTCTTGCCGTAACCCTAAGCCAGAGAGACCTCCACTTGACCATACAATTGTCCCTTCCGGATCAGAATAGTCAACAGGCTCCTGAACATCCTCGCTTTGGGAAGTGTCCTCATTATTGCTGCAGCCTACTATTAATAAAAGTAGAAAAAAACTAGAAAACCAAAAGATTTTTTTCATTCTCTTCATCCTCCAAACAAAGTTAAACGTTTAACTTTTTATTTAAAATAACTCAATCGATTATAAGTATTTTTTAAATTTTACTTTTGGTACACCCGCATGTTTCTCCGATAATTAACTTATTTTTCAATTCTTCTGTTCTTTTCTTGTCTCCATTTTTTATATCTAATAATTTTTGTATAGCCAGCTCCCCTATTCTTTGAACAGGCTGTTCTACAACTGTGATTTGTGGATATAAAAATTCCATCCAAGGTTCCACGTCAAAACCTATAATAGCTATGTCCTCGGGAATTTTTTTATTTCTACGTTTTAGTTCTCTATATGCCCCAAGGAGTAAACGATTATTCGTAATGTAGACTGCTTCGATATCAGGGTTCAAATCCAATAACTGTTTCATTGCTCTCTGCCCCGTTTCAGTACTGCCATCACCAAAAGCTATGAAAGAGTCTTTCAATGGTAAACTGGCACGCTGCATCGCTTCCATATATCCTTGCTTCCGTTCTTCCATCGAAGAAACCTCCGAATTTGCATAAATCATACCTATTTCTTTATAGAAATGTCGGTTGATTAGATGATTGACTGCATCCATTGAAACTTGTTTATTATTTGTAGTTAATGTATATTCCTCCAAACCAGGTACTTTACGATCCAAAAATATCATGGAAGTGTTATTTATATAGCGTTTTAGTTTTTCCTTTGTCCACCCTTTTGTCGGTGCCATAATAATGCCTTCTACTCTTTTTTGCATCAGAGAATCTAGAAATGATTGTTGTGCTTTTATATCTTCCCCTGTACTTCCTACAATAAATTTCCATCCTAAAGCTTCTGCCTGACATTGTATTCCATTAAGTATATCTGTAAAAAACTGATTATAACCTATGGTTAAAACACCAATTAGCTTGCTGGACCCGGATTTAAGCTGACGGGCAGATGCATGTGGTATATAGCCTAAGGCTTCAACAGATCGTAATACCTTCTCTTTCGTTTCTTTCTTAACAGATTTTGTTCCATGCAATACATGCGATACGGTAGCTGTTGATAAGCCACAATGCTTGCTTACATCTCTTAAAGTGACGTTCAATAGACATCCTCTCCATACATAAAAGTTAAACGTTTAATGTTTAACTACATATTAAAGATAACGCTTTCAATTGTCAATAAAAATCAAAAATTTTTATTTCACCTTATAAAAATGGCCATCCTTCTAATGTACATGACGTGCACATTTACTAGATTGATTCACTTATTTTACGTTATAATCAAAATAGCATTTCTCATATGATACATACTTTAGGTATTATTTTAATACTACTTTATGTAAAGGAGCATCCCCATGAAAGTAAAAATGAACGTACAAACCGCCTACCACGGTGATTTACTACGTGCAGGCAAAGAATATGAAATCGACGAAGAAACAGCAAAACGCTGGGTTGCCAGTAAGCTGGCTGAGGAAGTACAAGAAGAATCAAAAGATAACTAGACAATCGAATGATCGATATTGGATACATTTATTTTCATCCTAAAAAACAGCCCGTCTGCATCAAAAACAGACGGGCTTATCTATGACAGATACCAATCAGAAGTATCTACTTATTCGCAAAAAATTCTTCTGCTTCTTCTAAATACTTCTCTTGATCCGGAGTCAAATCATACTCCTCTTCAATTGCAGATACCGGGCAAACTGCTTTGCACGCGCCGCAATCGATACAAATATCAGGATCAATATAAAATTGCTTGATACCTTCTTCTATACAATCAACAGGACAAACACTGACGCATTCTCCTGATTTCTCACCTTGGCACGGGTCAAGAATAACAAAAGCCATGAAATGAAAACCCCCCTTACATAATTAACATGGTTCACCTTAAATGATAAGTCTTTTCAAGCATGAAGTAAACCGTTTCATCTTTATTTCTTGTGTATATTTTGTGATTTTTTCCGCTTATCAACAGCCTATCCAGATGAAAAGTCCCTGTTTGTTCGCAGGGACTTCTCAGATAAGCCATCTTTGCTTTTATTTATCTTTCAATTTTGCAAGTTGATCGGCAAGTGCATTATTTTTAAAATCATCCTGGTTCTTCATATACTTATTCACATCTTTTTTAGATACCTTTTGTTTCTTTTCTTTGTCTTTTCTTGCCTGGAAGGTAGAAAGTTTTTCCCGATGCCCGCAGGAACACGTAAACATTTGTCCTTCTCCCTCGCCACGGAGCTCCATACGCTTGTGACAGTTAGGGCAGCGTGCATTGGTATATTTTGCAATGTTCTTTTTCCCACCGCAGCTGCGGTCTTGACAGACCAGTTTTCTGCCATGTTTATTTTTTACTTCCAACATCAGCTTGCCGCATTTCGGACATTTCGTTCCAGTCATATTGTCATGTTTGAATTTTTCTTCACTAGCTTTAATTTCTTGTACAGCTTGTTTGGTATAGGTCTTGATTTCCTTTAAAAAGACATCCTTTTTCAGCTTACCTTCTGCAATTTGCGCCAGTTTTTGTTCCCATTCTGCCGTTAATATCGGCGAGCGCAACTTTTCTGGCGCTAATTCCAACAGCTGTCTGCCTGTGGAGGTCAGGTAAATATATTTTCCTTTCAGCTCCATATATTGATTATTGAACAGTTTCTCAATAATATCGGCACGCGTAGCAACAGTTCCAATCCCGCCTGATTGCTTCATTGTTTTCACAAGCTCTTGTTTATTTGTTTCCATATATTTCGTTGGATTTTCCATCGCCTGCAGAAGCGTTCCCTCTGTAAAACGTTCCGGCGGGGTGGTTTTTCCTTCTTTGATAGTAAAATGAAGCGCTAATTCCTCTCCTTTTGTTACTTGAGGAACATTGGAGCGTATTTCTTCCTCGTCGTCTGTCTGATGCTGGTAAATTTCTTTCCAGCCTAAAACAACCACTCTGTTTCCTTTTGCTTCAAAAGTCTCTCCGCCTGCTTCTACCGTAATGTTTGTCTGCTCATATTCATACGGCTTGGACAGCGCACCTAAGAAACGTTGTACAATCAACTGATAGATTTTCCGCTCCTGGTTGGACAACGCGCTATAATCAACAGATTCTTCTGTTGGGATAATGGCATGGTGATCAGAGACTTTACTATTATCCACAATCGCTTTGCTAACCCGTAAATCTTCTTTCAAAATTTTATTGGCTGCTTTGGCATACTCATCCACACCACAAGCTTTTACACGTTCTTTCAAGGTAGATACCATATCTGTTGATAAATGCCTGGAATCCGTTCTCGGATACGTGACAAGCTTGTGCTGTTCATATAATTTCTGCAAGACAGATAACGTCTGCTTTCCGGAAAATTGAAATATCCGGTTAGCGTCGCGCTGTAAATCAGTTAAATCATACAATGTCGGAGCGTGTTTTTTCTTGTGTTTTTTATCCACATGCTGAACAACTGCTTTATCCTTGGAAACTTTGGCTTTTAACTTATCCACTGCTTCTTTGGAAAAGATACGGGATTGGTTATTTTTATCCTTCCAAGTAACAACAAATCCACCTTTTGTTTTTCCTTGCAGCTGATAGTAGCTTTTTGGCTTGAATTGGTTGATTTCCTGTTCCCGCATTGCAATCATTTCCAGTGTCGGGGTTTGTACACGCCCGCTCGATAAAGATGCGTTATGCTTCGTTGTCAGCGCTCTGGTTGCGTTTAACCCGACATACCAGTCTGCTTCTGATCGGGCTACGGCAGATTGATACAGATTCCAATACTTATTTCCCGGCTTCAGGTTTCGGAAGCCGTCTTTAATCGCTTTATCCGTAACAGAGCTGATCCATAGACGCTTAATCGGCTTCTTGACATGCGCTTTGTCAATAATCCATCTGGCAACGAGTTCTCCTTCTCGTCCGGCATCGGTTGCAATCACAATGTCTCCCACATCTTGACGGGTCATTTGCTGCTTCACTGTTTGAAATTGCTTGCCCGTCTTCTTCATGACAACCAATTTCAAATGGTCGGGAAGCATTGGCAAATCTTCCATATTCCAGGTTTTATATTTCGCGTCATACGTTTCTGGGTCTGCCAGGGTAACTAAATGTCCCAACGCCCAGGTCACAATATATTGTTTCCCTTCTTGGAAGCCATTCCCTTTTTTATGACATCCGAGAACTCTTGCTATATCTCTGCCTACAGATGGCTTTTCTGCTAATACCACTGTCTTACTCATATCTATCCCTCATTTGATTCATTTCTATTTTTCGTCTGTTACTACTTTAACATATTTTCTCCCAACACGTTCAGCCAAGGCACACATTACGCCTGAAAACATAGAATATCGTACATAAAAACATGGCATCGATTGAAAATGTTATTTGGACTGATTAGAAAGAGGATGTTACGTATGATATATACAGGGATGCTTTTACTCGTTATTGCAGTAAGTCTGGATGGTTTTAGTGTTGGTATCACCTATGGTATGCGGCAAATCAGAGTACCTTTACTTTCTTTATTTATTATTATGTTTTGTTCTGGGCTGATTGTCTTTCTGTCAATGGAGGTCGGTGATTTCTTGCGCTCATTCATCTCTCCACAGGGCGCCAGTATGCTCGGCGGGGGTATTCTTATCTTTTTAGGCTTCTTCTCCCTGATTTCTATGTTTCGGTCAAGAGAAACAGAGTCAGCAGCAAACGGGGAGCAACCTTCTTCAAACGTTAAATTGAAACATGTAAAAACGGTGCTCAGCCGTCCGAAAGAAGCTGACTTAGATAAATCCGGAATCATTTCCATTAATGAATCGATTCTGCTGGGATTTGCTTTGGCTCTCGATGCATTTGGTGCAGGAATTGGTGCTGCGATGCTTGGATATTCTCCATTAATTACCGCATTATTAACAGCTGGTATGAGTGGATTATTTTTATATAGCGGTATCATGTTCGGGAGTTATTTGTGGAAAATACCTGCTTTACAGCGTTTATCCTTTTTACCATCCGTTTTCCTGATTACACTGGGGTGTTGGAATATATTTAGCGGCTAATTAAACAGTAAATGTTGCACAAAGGCAAATAAATTCACCGTATAATATAGCTGTTTATACGGTGAATTTATTTAATACATGATTTATGAAAAATTTTTAATGCAATTAATCTATGACTTCCTTCAAAAAAAAACTCGTCCTTAATTATATTTTTATACACTAATTCTCAATTGAAAAAATTTACTACTGATTGAATGAATTTCATAATTGCTCTTTTTAAAAATACAAAGACGAACCGAATTTTCGAAAGTGTATTTTTAAAAACAAAATTATGCAGTTTGTTGTTGTTGAATAAGCTCAGCTTGGATGCGATCCGCAGCTAATTTGGAAGCATTATAAATCAAAGCGACCATATCAAAATGGACTTTCGCACGCTTTCCAGTACGATAACGAACATTGTTTAGCTGATAGAACTCTTTCAGATAAGCATTGACACGTTCTACTGCTGTCCGTTGTTTAAAAATCTTTTTCCAAGCTCTTGATCCGCGTGCAGGCGCAGTATAACGTCTTAAATCCGTAGTTATCTTGACTTTATACACTTTTTGACAGATACCTTCGTTCGCAAGTGGGCAGTCGCTGCATTCCTTTGGTCTGGTATATTTCAATGTTTCGTATTTTGGATCAAAGCTATCATATTTATAGGAATGTTCTCGAAAACAGGTTGGGGCAAAATTCTTATCAAACCCAATCATTTCGCCTTCATTGCGCTTATTATAGGCAATGACAGACTGTTGTCCCATGCGATGAATCTGTTCATAAATCGGCTCGAAATCGTAACCAGCATCTAGCGTATTATAATGAACAGTGGTAAGAGGAAGGCGCTGGTCCGTTCCCTTTAATAAGGCGATAGCGGCTTTTCCATCATTTAAGCTGCCAGATGAAAACAAGGATTGTAGAATATACTGGCTTGATGTACCAACTGCGAGATGTCCTTTGTAGCCAAACCAGTATTCATTTTTACCGTCTGCATTCTTTTTCACACCCCATTTGGGGGCTAGTGGTACTTCTGCACGCAAGATGTCTAACGGAACGTCTAACTGTGCTTCGATTTTCTTTTCATACAATGGCAGGTTTGCTTCCTTTTCTGCTTGTTCTTGAAGGTACTGTTCGCGTTCTTCTTTGGATTTACGCCCACGCTTTTTGGGCGCAGCTTCCGGTTTTTCTTCTTTTTGAACGGGTGCCTTATCTCGTGCTTCAAAATGGGTGGCATCAATGGCAATGACTTCATCGGCAATAAACCCTTCTGTGACAGCTGCCAGCGTTACGCTTTCGAAGGATTTTTCTAAAATATCTGATTCACTCAGTTTCGTTACGAGACGAGAATACGCAGCTTCTGATGGAATAGCGTCGGAAACCAGAAATCCGCAGTTCATTTTAAAGATAAAGTCATCATTGAGACGCTTGATTAAGTCTTTGATCGTTGGGATGCGTTCGATGTAGCGAATAAAAAAGGAAATAATCATCCCTGCATAATTTAGCTCAACAGGCGCTCCCAGCCGGGATTTCTTATTAATCGCATGATAAATAAGATCCAGATCAATCGCTGAAATAATCGCTTCATATTTTTGGGTAGGTTCCATGTCATATAATTCTTGGATGCCAAATAGGCTCGGTTGTCGTATAATGGTCATAAGAAGTACTCCTCCAGTCTTTTTATGGTTTTCTTGTCAACTACCATTATACAAGATTTGGGGAGGTACTTCTTTTTTCATGTCCTGAACTCATTGGGGCACAAGGGATAAGAATTATGAAATTCATTCGATTAAATAATACCACTGACTAGAAGAACTTTTGCAATATAGATTGAACTCAAATTTTCTTTTGATTACTTCTATCCTTACACAATTTGGCTACTTTTCAATGCCCATTCCATTCTACTTAATAACATATTTCGAGTTAATTCTCCTGTCATATTAAATACTTGCAGATTAAATCGTGGTTCTTTCTGATCAGAAAAATTCTTCCATTCTTCTGCTACATATGCTAAATCAGCTGCCTTTATCAAAGCCACATCTGTATCCTGTTCTGAAAACGCCTTCAATTTTTGAGCTTGTGCAACAGCGCTCTTTGTATAGTCATGTACTACAATTAAAAAAAGTGTTACTCTCATTTTATCTGAACGAATATATCTTAAAAACTGTTTAAAGTCTTTTTCCGGAAAAGTATAGGGTTCTTCTGTACTCTTATTATCCCATAACATGACTTCTGTTGGATTAAATTGAACTTTTCCGTCAGCATGCCTTGTTCCTTCCATTTCCAATAAATCAAGACCCAATTTTAAATCAAATAAATATCGAGTTGCTTCTTCAAAATAATTATCAACTTGCACATCTTTTTCAATAATTTTATTAATACGAAGTGTTTTATAATCTCTTGCAGATAGCGACTCATAAAAATCATATAATCTTGCCCTTTCATCAGTTGGGTCAGAGGACGTAGGTGTTGAGAGCGTTTCATAATAATCAATGATGTTTTGGATTTTTTCTTTTTTAGTACCACTAATTTTTGTACCTTCCAAATTTCTTAAAATATCTGATAATTCTTTCGAACCAAATCCCTTTAGTGCTGTTGAAGGTAAAATATTATATTCTATAATGCGATTAACCAAAACTTCTTTTACACCACTAACGTTAAATTCCAAATCATTTAAGATCTTTCTTAACTGCGTAACATTAAGGTCTGTTAGTAGAGTTGCATAAACTTCATTTCTAAGTTCCGCACCCATTTCGTAGCGTAAAATTCGAGCTATATCTTTCGGTATAATATAATATGATGTATCTTCTTTAAAACGAAGAATAAGTCCTCTTGTTTGCAAATTTATCAACGAACGACCTATCTGTTGGTGGCTATGTAGGTCGTTACCTTTTCTAGGAAACCTGCCTATACGGCTTTCCAGTAAATAATGTTCTCTTTTAGAAAGATCTAATTCATTTCTTAATACGTTTAAAATATTTATTTCATGGGCATTCAGGGATTCATCTTTTTTCCAAGCTTCTTCCAATACTGAACTGTAAATCCTCTTTGCATCCTTCTGAATGAACCTATTAATATAATTATCATCCGACCCTTGTCTGAGTATCTCTTTTTCCATATCTTCCACTTCTTTATAAAGTTCGGATTCGCTTAAAAGATATCCTTCCTTCTCCATCAATGCCATTAAAATCATTTCGTTTAGTAAGGCCACATCCCGAGATTCATTATTAAAATCTAAATAACGCTTTACACGTTCTTTGTTTTGAAATTCATCAATGTTTTTTAATATAACGTCTCTCATTTCTTCTTCTGTATCCATGTGAACATCCTTAAGAAAACTATCAACTATTCTACCCAAGTAAAGTTTAGACATTTTTGGCAAAATATCTTGTAAATACATTGATCTTTCAACCCCCTCATTTTTATTATTTATAACTACATCCAAAATCTCCCTTATATTATATCAAATTTTCATTCAAATCTCCTTCCATTATACATAATTTTATAAAATTTTAGAACATTTTACAGGAAAATTTACTTAAAGTTAAATTTAAATAAAATAATACCATCCATTTAATAAACCCCAAAGCAGATTTACTTTGGGGTTTACCTCAGAAACATATACAACAGGCTTAAAATGTATAAATATTATAGAGTAAGCTTTCAACCATTTTCACGTAACAATATTCAATAAAACAGTAACTGTAACAATACTAACAACAGTTGAAATAAACGTAATCGTCGATACAAGCACCGGTTCTGTATCAAATTCAATCGCATACATCGTTGTTGTTGCAGCTGTCGGCATCGCAGAGATAATAATCAATACCATTCCAATCAATGGGTCCATCGGAACGAGCCAGACAAAGATAGCTGCCAGGATTGGCGCAGCGACCATTTTTAAGGTAACAGAAGAAAGCACAACCTGCCAATCGATCTTCAATGCTGTTAACGAGCCTAACTGCATACCGAGCATAATCATCATCACTGGAATAGCAGCATCTCCTACCATTTCAACAGTAGAATGGATATAGTCTGGTATCGTAATAGACTGCAGCGAAAAGAAAAAGGCCAATATCGCTGCATAAGTTGTCGGCATTTTTAATATGTTCACAAACGCTCTCCGCATTCCACTAGTGCTTCGTGATGCATAGTAAATACCGAAGAAATTATTCTGCAATGACTGAACCACCATAATAAAAATCGCATAAGGCACAGCAGCACTGCCGATACTGTACAAAACCACCGGCAGGCCATAATTTCCCGAATTCATAAACCCTGTGGAAAGAATCGCGGCACTTTCTTTATTTCCATCCCAGTGAAAGATTTTTGCCAGCATCTTGTTAATAAATACCATCACGTAGAATAAGGAAAACATATAAATGAGAATAACTAAAAATCCGGAATCAAATTCTGCATCATACAACGTCACAAAGACAAGCGCCGGTGAAAGGATATAAAGACTGACTGCAGACACCGACCGAACATCTAATACACGTATACGCTGTAGAATAAATCCTGCTGCAAACACAGCCATAATTGGTAAAATAACTTCAATAAATAATGACATATGTACATCTCCATGCTTTTTTTCAATAAATTCAAGTAATTCAAGTGTACCATATCAGGTCAACCATGCTTTACCAATGAATGGAAAGAATAATTTCAGAATAATAATTTGACAAACCAAAAGAAACCATGCATACTAATAAGGTTAATAAGTAACAGCTGTGATTTGGCATTCTGTGAAGCTTTTTGAAAATGCTTATTCACACTGGCGCGGCTAAGGGGCCGCAAGGATGCAGCAGAAGGTTTGGGGCTGCATTGCTTAAGTTAGAAAAGATTGTTTTAGAATATTTACCGCGGACATATTCGTATGCGTTATACGAATAGATGGCTCAGCATATCTAACTGAGTCAATGAAAATAAACGAATCATTTAAAAGAGAAAAAAGTCATATTTCTCGTTCCATACGATGTTTAAAAAGGACTTTATCCGAAACTTTTTGAACTTCTATGGTATTTCATTTTGAATATCACGTGTTACTTTAATCATAAAGGGGTACTCTCTTAATAGAGTATCCCTTTTCCAAATTTCACATATTTTGAAAGGAGCATCTATATGCCGACAGACTTACCCATTGGATCCATTATTGCAATGACCGTTTTACGGAAAATAGATACTGGATATGTTTTATCTGCTTACGGAGAAGAAGTTTTACTGCATCATAACGAAACAGAATCACCTTTAGAAGCCGAACAATCTGTAGATGTTTTTCTCTATTTAAATAAAAAAGGACAAGTAAACGCTACTACATATTTACCTTCTGTCACGCTTGGGCTATATGATTGGGCAGACGTTGTAGGTGTTGTGCCCCGCCTGGGGGTTTTTGTAAACATCGGCACCTCGAAGGATATTCTTGTCTCTAAAGATTCCCTGCCTTTATTCCAGGAAAGCTGGCCACGTTCCGGAGATCGTTTATATATCACATTGCAACTGGATAAAAAAGGACGTCTATTAGGCGTTCCTGCTTCTGAAAATATTATTGCAAGTAATGTTTTTGCAGCACCGAATGATTTAAACCAGCAAACTGTGATTGGTACGGTTTATTATACCAATAAAGAGGGTGCAGCTATTATTACGAGCGATGGGTATCGCGGATTTATCCACCGTACAGAAAGAAAAGAAGAACCGCGCGTCGGACAAGTGATTGAAGGTAGAGTCATTGCTGTCAAAGAAGACGGATCCATTAATGTGTCCCTGCGGCCATTAAAGCAAGACAGTTTATCAGCTGATGCAGATGCCATTTTAAAGCACCTGGAAGCAAATAACGGTAGCATTCCTTTTCACGATAAAAGCGATCCTGAAGAAATCCGGGCAACATTTCAAATCAGTAAAGCTGCCTTCAAACGTGCTGTAGGTACTTTATTAAAGCAAGGACAAATCAAACAGGAAAATGAACAAATTATTAAAATAGATTAAGAAATGAATGATAAATAAAAGCAATGTCTGGTCAGACATTGCTTTTATTTATGCTGCTACGTTTTTGTAAGAATCCAATACTGCTGAAATTATGAATCCGATTGCACCTGCAAACATACAAGCGATTCCAATTCCTCCGAATCCAGCGCCTGCAATATCAACTTTTGGTGCGATGGATGCTACAAGAATCAATAGAATCCCCACAAGCGCCAAGAATACATTGGGATAATAACCAGCATGGGACTCTTTGGAAGTCATTTTAACAAGAAAAATACTGATAAGTGCTGTAATCGCTGTTAAAATAGCTGCAAATGTAATGACTGTTTCTACCATTTCTTCACCCCACCATGATTTAATTACACTACTTTTAGTCTACATTTGAAAAATCAGAAAGTCAATATACAGGCGCCATTTGTTTAGGAACGGGAAACTTTATTTTTCTTTCTGGAAAACAGCTCCATTTTTTATTAAAATCGGCATACAATCTTAAGAAAGAAAGGTATAATATAATGTAAATTTATTTTCATTCTTTATTTTGAGACAGCAGTTTTACAGACGCTTCTCCGTGAAAAATGATTAGATTGCATATCTTTACTTTTAAAAAAACAAGGAGGAAAATCAATGCAAACGTTCGCAGATTATACATATGAACGACCAGATATTCCGAAAGTAAAAGAGGACTTTTATCAAAAGCTGGAGCAATTTCAACATGCTTCTTCTATTGAACAAGCCATTACCGCGATGGACGCTATTAACAAAATTAGAAACCATCTTTCAACGATGGAGAACCTTGTATTTATTCGTGCTTCCATTGATACACATGATGCTTTTTATCACAATGAAAGAGATTTTTTTGATGAGCACTTGCCGGAAATTCAAGAACTAACTGCTACTTTCTATAAAGAGCTCCTGAAATCTCCTTTTAAAGCACAGCTCCAAAAGAAGTACGGTTCTCAATTGTTCGATTTAGCAGCATGCGAAATAAAGGCTTTTTCTAAAGAAATTATTCCATTGCTGCAGAAAGAAAATAAACGGACATCTGCTTACTCTAAATTAATTGCATCTGCAGATATTGCATTTCGAGGGAACACGTATACATTGGCACAGCTCGGACCTTTTGCAGAAGATCCGGACCGGCAAACGCGAAAAGAAGCACTGGAAGCACGTCAAAGCTTTTTTGCTGAGAATAAAGAAACCTTGGATCGTATCTACGATGATTTAGTAAAAACACGGCAGCAAATAGCGGAGAAACTCGGGTTTAACAATTTTGTGGAAGTTGGTTATTTACGGATGCAGCGCGTGGATTATCATGCCGAAATGGTTCAGCGTTTCCGCAAACAGGTAGAAGAAGTAATTGTACCTATAGCAACCAAGCTTTATGAAAAGCAGGCAAAACGAATCGGTGTAGACACCTTAAAATTTTACGATGAATCCTTTGTTTTTGCTTCCGGGAATGCCACGCCAAAAGGGACACCAGATTGGATTATTGAAAATGGGAAGAAAATGTATAATGAACTATCTACAGAAACCAGCGCGTTCTTCCAGTTTATGCTGGATCATGAGCTCCTTGATTTAGAAGCAAAGAAAGGAAAAGAAAGTGGCGGATATTGCACCTATATCGAGGATTACCAATCCCCATTTATTTTCTCTAATTTCAACGGAACCTCTGGAGATATTGATGTATTAACACACGAAGCAGGGCATGCTTTTCAGTCTTATTCCAGCCGTCATTTTTCGGTGCCGGAGTATTATTTCCCAACAAGTGAATCGGCTGAAATTCACTCCATGAGTATGGAATTCTTTACCTACCCATGGATGGAAAATTTCTTTAAAGAGGATGTTGAAAAATATAAGTATGCGCATCTATCGGATGCGATTCAATTTCTGCCATATGGTGTTGCAGTAGACGAATTCCAGCATCTCGTTTATGAAAATCCGAATTGGACACCGGAAGAGCGCAATCAGGCTTGGCGCAGCTTAGAAAAGAAATACTTGCCGCATCGTGATTATGATGGAATAGAGCACTTAGAATCAGGCGCTTTTTGGCAGAAGCAAGGGCATATCTATGAAGATCCCTTTTATTATATTGATTATACGCTCGCACAAATTTGCGCCTTCCAATTTTTAAAGAAATCCCAGGAAAACCGGGAAAAAGCATGGCAAGACTATATAGATCTATGTAAGCTAGGGGGTTCCAAACCATTTTTAGAGCTTGTGCAATCAGCCGGTTTAGCATCTCCTTTTGAAGAAGGAACGGTGGAAGCAGCTGTTTCCTTTATTGAGGACTGGCTTTATAAAGTTGATGATCAGGCTCTTTAGAAACAGATAAATAGGGAGGAGAAGCTGGCAGGTAACGCTTCTCCTTATCTATACTTGCTTCCTGTCTGCTGGGTTTTAACCGGATTTTATGGTAAAATATATAGTAGTTTTAAAAGAGAAAAGGAGACTATAATGACTTATCGCGCACTATTTTTAGATATTGACGGAACGATCTTGCAGCCTGACCATACCTACACCCCTTCCACGCAGGAAGCGATTCGACAAGCAAAAGAAGCAGGCTTGGAAGTTTTTTTATGTACAGGCAGACCATTTGTGGACATTCAAAAGTTAACCACTGATTTTGAAATCACATCTTCTATCACTTATAACGGTGCCTACGCGCTTTATCAGGATGATGTTATTTTTAACGCGCCAATGAAGAAAGAAGATGTGGAGAAGATGGTAGCTATTGCCGGACAAAGTGAAAGTGAACTTGTTCTCTACACAACAGAAAATAATTACTTCACTTCATTATCCAATCCACATGTGGAAGATTTTAATGAAGTATTTCAGCTGTATCAAAATAAATTATTCACAACCGACGTAGCTGATAAAATTGTTTCTGCTTCTGCTATTAATGTTGCAAAAGATCAGGTGAAAGACTTTGAAATCACAGATGATTATCATCTGACAAAAGTAAATGTTCCACATGCCAGCGAATCCTACGATGTGCTTCGGGCTTCTGTCAATAAAGGGGTTGCTATTAAGCAAATGCTGCAGCACTTGAACATCTCCCCTTCAGAAATCATTGCTTTTGGAGACGGGATGAATGATAAAGAAATGCTCCAATTTGCCGGTACTGGTATTGCCATGGGCAATGCGGATGCAAGATTAATGGAATATGCTGATTTTCAAACAACGTCTGTAACGGATTCAGGGATTTTTAACGGATTGAAAAAATTAGGCTTGGTGAATTAATATTTGTCATTAAAAATGGGAAAGCCGCTTGGCTCTCCCATTTTTTGTACACAAGTAACTTACCGCTCAGCACATCTGTTTATATTCCGTAAGTACTGCTTTCGTAATCGGATGATCTTGCTCTAATCTGCTAATCTCGGCAAATGTTGCTGCTACGCCTTTTTCCTTAATCATCGTTTGCAGCTGTGCAGCCTCTTCATCTTCCTTACTATCAAATAATAATGCTGCTGCCATGGCCTTGGATAAATATTTCGGCGCAACAGAGGCGCATTCCAAATACATGCTAGCCGGACGTATAAAGCGGTCTTCCGGTCCAAGTTTACGAAGCGGTCCTCTGGCAACACGTTTTACTTCATCCGTAATATACGGATTTTGGAAGCGGCCAATGATTGTTTGAATATAGGCATGATGAGCTTTTGGGTCAAATCCATAAGCTTCGATTAAAGCCTGCCCTGACTCCTTTAATGCGCCGCTTAGCATATGAAGAATCGACTTGTCTTGTAAAGCTTGATCAATCGTTTCATAGTTATAATAATTTCCTAAATATGCTGTTGCTGCATGCCCTGTATTGACGGTGAACAGCTTTCTTTCAATATATGGACCAAGGTCATCAACATAGGTGATTCCCTGGATATCAGGCAATGCATCTTGAATAAATGCTTTTTCCACAACCCATTCATAATATGGCTCCACTCGAACGTCCAAGATGTTTTTATTCATTTGATTAGGAACAATCCGGTCTACCGCGGCATCTGGAAAACGAAAGAACGCATCAAAATCTTCCAGCTCTATCCCGTCCATTTCCTGATAGACATGCTTTTTTAATAATGTACTCCCGCCAATCATATTTTCACAGGCAATCACTGGCAGTATCTTCCGGTTTCTATCCACCCTTTCGGCGAGTCCTTTCGCAATAGCTTTCGCGACCACAGGCAAGATGTTCGGACCAACTGCGGTCGTAATAATATCTGCTGTTGTTATCGCATTTGTCACAGCATCCGGATTTTTTATACTATTTATCCCTGTAATATGTTGCACCGTGACAGAATCGCTGTTATCATCTGCAAAATGAACTTGATAAGCCTCATCTTGATTCATTGCATCAGTAATTTCCGCATTAACATCAACAAAGCTGACTTCATATCCAGACTGGTCCAGTAAAAGTCCAATAAAGCCTCTGCCGATATTTCCTGCACCAAAATGAACAGCTTTCATTACGCATTCACCTCATGAAGCAATGACACTATTTCCTCCTTCGTTGATGCTTGCGTCAATTTCTCCACATTCTCTTCTTCCGAGCAAATAATGGCAATTTGCGAAAGGATTTCTAAGTGTTCATCTCCTTTTCCCGCAATGCCAATCAAGAGCTTCACGGTATTTCCATCACCAAAATCAACGCCGTCTGGAACAGTGACAACAGATAGCCCTGTCTCCAAAACATCTTTTTTCGCATCTTCCGTCCCATGGGGAATAGCTAAAGCATTTCCCATAAATGTCGTAGCAACCTCCTCGCGTTCTAGCATTTTATCAATATAGTCTGCTTTGATGTAGCCATTATTTAATAGAATACCTCCGACATATCGAACAGCTTCTTCTTTGGATGCGAATTGCGCCCCCAATTCAATATTGTCTGTACTTAAAATTTCTTTTGTCATTGCGATGCACTCCTTTGTCACTTAAATGTCTTATGAATGTTTTTCTTCTCGATAGAACTTTTCTTGAATAAATACATGAAACTGCTTAGTCAAAAACTGTTTGATTTCCTTTTCATCTGCTTCCTGAAGCAATTGCAGACAGTGATCATCTTGAACAATTAAACCGCTGAGATAACTTAAAATGTCCAGCGCTTCTTCATTTATGGTTTCTGGAGCAAGCATGATTAAAATGCGTGAAACTTCCATCTCCGTTGCATCCATTGCTTGTAATTTCACCTTGTTTGGCAGTTGGAAAATATAGAAGCCGGGGCCACTGACTATGTCAGATCTGGTATGAAATAGCGCTAGCTTGGTTCCTGGAATTCCCAAACCTCCCTGTGTTTCTCTTCTCTTCAATTTTTCAAACAATATATTTGCATTCTCTATGACACCATTGCGCTGTAATTGATGACAAATGGATTCTAAAAAAGTTGCATTATTTTCTTGCAGACAAAATAAGTTAAAACGATTTAAAACCTGCAAGATGACATCGGAATAGCGATACATTTCCTGAAGATTCGTCAGAAAATCGCCTTCCATCATCTTATTTGCTCTCACCGATGATGTTGATCGTGTTAGGGCAGCTTTTCTTATGGCTGTTTTTACTTTTGCTGCTTCATCTTCCGTCAGCATCGGCGAAATATGCACATAACGCTGATTTAAATTATCTAAAAGAACAGTAGAAACAATCACATCGTATTTGGAGAATGCTTCTTCATTTAAATCAAAAATAGATTGATGTTTTACCAGCTCGATTTCCGGAAATTTACGTTCCAATTTGCTGGCCAGCATTTTCGATGTTCCAATACCAGTTGAACAGATAACAAGAACTCGAATATCTTTATGCACCTCTGTCTGCAGAAGTACAGCAGCAAAATGCAGTACAATATACGCAATTTCTTCCTCTGGAATCTCCAAGTCTGGAAAAACAGTTGTGATGCTTTCCTTCACGATCTCAAATAATTCCGAGTAATCCCGTTTAATTTCAGAAAGCATCGGATTATGGATATTCATCTGCTGTTTGATACGGTAAATCGCTGGTTTCAAATGTGTTGTTAAATCATTCAAAAACTGGTTATTGGCTGATAAATCCATGTTCAGCTGTTCTCCAGCTTGACGAATCAGCTCTTTTGCCCGTTGTGCCAAATCTATACTTGTTTCTTCCAATAAATAGGATTGATTTTCTCGAAGCTTTGCGCCCATTAAATGCATCGTAATGTAGCCGACCTCATCCTCTGGGATATGCATCGAAAAGGCCGTTTCCAACTTTTTAATTAATGCAGCTGCAATCTGATACTCCGGTTCCGCTTGAATTTCCTGTTTATAAACTTCATGGAAATGAATGGTATCTCCTTTTTGCAACCTTTCAATGGCAAGCGATAAATGCACAACTAGACCGATATAAGCACTGTCCGCTAAATGATAAGGAAGTTCCTTTCCGATCTCCTGGACCTGTTCCTCTATTTTTTCTAATTTTTGTGGATCAACCAGTCCCAATAACCGATCGGAAATGGTTTCTCCTTTTTCTTTTTCTTCTTTATTTTTCGTTTTTATTTTTTCTACAAATTCAAATAAATCAATATGACGGGAAATTAAATTGCTTAATACAGCCCGCTTCTTTACTTCCTCCCCGTTAATTTCTACGCCATATCCTTTTTTACGGATAAGTTCCAAATCAAATGATTTTATCCACTTCTCGATATCATCTAAATCTTGGGAAATAGCTGCAATGGTTATATTCAATTCACTGGCAAGCGTAAATAATTTAATTGGTTCGCGTACCTGTATTAACGTATTTAATAAAATAGATTGCCTTTCTTCTTTTGCTAATTCCACGCCATCTAATTGCGCGACTTTATTTTTTAACTGGCGTTTTTGCTCAGAGTCACCTTGAATGATTACACCAGAGCCGGACTTTTTATGAAGTATCAGTTGATAACCTGCTAATACATCTTCTAATTTCTTTAATTCCCGGTGAATTGTTCTTGTACTGACGTTCAGTTTATCTGCTACTTGTTTTACTGTTTTCTCTTCCGCTGCAGGCAGTAAAAAAGCTAAAATTTTTCGTTCACGGCTGGTAAGATACATTCCCATCCACCTCCCTTCCGCAAGCAGCCCTCCTTAAAAAGAAGACTGCTATCTTCTTGTATTCAGTCCTTTAACCGTTCAACCAGTTCATCATAGCGCGGACTGTTTAAGAAATTGTCCACCGAAATATGCTCTGCATCTGGACGTTTGGCTTTCGCCCGGTCTGTCAGTGTTTTTTGCGTAATAATAATATCCGCGTCATCCGGAATTTCATTAATGGCTTTGTTCGTAACATCAATATCAATATCGCTCTTCTTGAATTTATTTTTCAATAAGGATGCTCCCATGGCACTGGATCCCATTCCGGCATCACATGCAAATATAATTTGATGGACTTCATCTGCATCTTTAACAGGTGTTTCAATAGCTGCATCTTCCTCTTCTCCTGTAAGCGAACTGCTGACATTGCTTTTTTTCCCTTTCATCTCTTCCATTTTTTTAGTAGAGGCTGACAGGTCTTCTTCGTTACTTTTTGATGTTTTCAGGATAAATGAACCAATTCCAAAGGATACAGCCGTTGCTATAATGACACTTAAGATAACCCCCACATAACTATTTCCTGGTGTCATCGCTATGATTGGTATAATACTTCCCGGTGATGCCGCTGCCCGAAGTCCCGCATCAAATAATTGAAGCATAAAGATACCGGACATTCCCCCAAAAATGGCTGCAATAATCATAGTAGGCTTCATAAGAATATATGGGAAATAAATTTCGTGAATACCGCCAAAAAATTGAATGATTATCGCTCCTGGCGCGGATGCTTTTGATACTCCTTTTCCAAATATTGAAAAAGCAAGTAAAATGTCAAGACCGGGTCCAGGGTTCGCTTCTACAAGGAATAGAATCGATTTACCTGTTTCTAATGCCTGTTCCGATCCAAGAGGTGTCAAAATACCATGGTTAATCGCGTTATTTAAAAAGAGTGCTTTAGCAGGTTCAAGAATAATACTGGCTAATGGCAATAATCCTGCACCAATAATCGCCTCTACGCCACTTGCTAAAATATTTGAAAATCCGGATACTAACGGTCCAATTCCTACAACAGCAATCATCGCAAGGATAGCTGCCAGGATTCCGGCTGAGAAGTTATTGTACAGCATCTCAAACCCCTGGCGGATTTTTGCTTGAAATAACTCATCTATTTTCTTCATCAGATAGCCCGCTAATGGCCCCATAATCATTGCTCCAAGGAACATCGGCTGTTCTGCTCCAACAATAACACCCATTGTTGCTGTGGCACCGACAACGCCTCCACGGATATCATAGACCATACGTCCGCCAGTAAAACCAATCAATAATGGCAGCAGGTAGTTAATCATTGGATCTACAAGTGTAGCCATTGTTTCATTTGGCGTCCATCCGTCCGGAATAAAGAAAGCTGTAATCAGCCCCCAAGCAATAAAAGCGCCGATGTTCGGCATAATCATACCGCTGAGGTTACTGCCAAACTTTTGAACCTTTGCACGGAAACCGCTATTTTGTGCTGACATATTATTAAACCCCTTTCATTTTTTGTTGTTTTCTAATTTTATTTTATGCCGTGCCATGTAGGGAAAACAACCTCATCAAAACGCGACTTTGTCAAAGAGATGTTGCCAAAATATAATTAGCCTGGCAACATCTCTTTGCAGGCCCAAGTAAAAAAGACATCCGTCAGGTAAAGAATCTTCTTCTGACAGCATGTCTTTTTCGATGCATCTATTTTATTTGAATGTTTCGGTTCCAAACTAAAATCTGCAGTTGCTATTATCAAAATATAATCATTTGATATCCATAGATTTTAATGCAAAGCCAATTATTTAAAGGAAAAATCCGCCGTATAGCATGGCCCCGGCAATAATAAAGGCCGGATGCACCTGCTTGATTTCAATCAGGTAAAAACTGATCACGACAATGATTGCTGTTTGTAACAGACCGATACTGACATATGCTTCAGTCCAGAAATTCCAGGCAATGACGCCCAGTAATACGGCGATAACAGGCTGGACAAATACAGTTAATCGATGAACACGTTCTGATTTTTTGTATTTTAATAAAATACTGCCCAGTAAAATCATCAAAATTAAAGAAGGGGCCACAGTAGCAAAAATCCCGACAAAAGAACCTGCGATACCGCCTAATTCATAGCCAATATAGCCTGCCATTTTCGTTGCAATAGGTCCAGGCAAAGAATTGGCAAATGCCAGCACTTCTCCAAATTCCTGGACCGACATCCATCCATAATTACCAACTACCTCATTTTCTACTAAAGTAATGGAAGCAGGGCCACCGCCATAGCCGATAATTCCTGGAATAAAGAAAGCTACAAAAATATCCCATAAGATCATGTGTTATCCCTCTCTTTCTCCTTCTTCTTCACCGGAAGAGCGAGGGCAACAACGAGGAGAATACCAATGACGATACCTGGATGAATATGCAAATAATTTAAAACAATATAAATAGCAACGAGCATAGCAATAGCAAGTCCCCAGCCAAGTCCTTTCCCCGCTTTATATAAAAATTGCCAGGTAAGAACCGCCATCATCATTCCGACAACTGCCAGAACCGCTGCTGTCATCCCTTTCACCCAATCAAACTCACGAACCTCCGATAAGGTTCTTAGTAACACAATAACCAATATAGCCGTCGGAACAACAGAAGCAATCAATGCATTCAGCATACCAACCCAGCCAGATACACGATAACCGATATAACCGGCAAGCTTTGTAGCTATCGGTCCAGGTAATGTATTACTGATGGACAGCATATCCGTAAATTCATCCTCATCCATCCATTTGTATTTCTCAACCGCTTCCTTCCGCATCAAAGGAATAGAGGCTGGTCCACCGCCAAACCCCAGCATCCCCACCCGGAAGAAAGCAATAAAAATATTCCATTGCTTTTTCATGACAATAACAATCCTTCTCTATATCATTTTCAATTTTATTTGACCATACAACTGTATGGTCACTTCTGTTAAGTAAGTTCTGCAACAATGACATTTCCCGCTTTTTTATGAAATTCAGATCTGCCTTTGTTGCTAAAGACTATGTAGCGGCATTCCTACCGTTTTACCTACCGTATACAGATTCTCTTGCCTCTGCATACAAGTTCCATTCATGATGTATATAATCCATTAACCCAACCTTCCAGAAGTATTGATGTTACTTATAGTCTACCATATTATTTACCGAATGTAAGCGTAACAGTTAGACAGATAGGTTAACAAGCAGCAAATTTTCTGTGGCATATAAAAGTATGAAGTCCGGTGATTACCAGACTTCATACTTTGCTGTTGTTTATTCACTCACTTCGATATCATACTTTCTCAACCAATAATCAATCTGACAAAGATGGGCAATTAATTGTGGCCCCCGCATCAGCTGACCATACCAAGGATCTTTGAACTCTTTACCACCGCTCTTTACAATTTGTTCCACTTTGTCTTTCTTCAAAAATTCAAAGATTCTCGCATCTGAATCAGTTAAAATTTTCCGCATCCACTGGGACACTTGCTCTGTATATTCAGGCTGAAACGTTCTTGGGTAAGGACTCTTCTTCCGGTACAGCACTTCTTGCGGTAAAATGCCTTCCATCGCTTTTCGTAAAATGCCTTTTTCCTTGCCATTTGCCATTTTCATTTCCCAGGGAATATTCCAGACATACTCGACAAGATGATGATCGGCATATGGCACACGCACTTCCAGCCCTGCTCCCATACTCATTCGATCTTTTCTGTCTAACAGCTGGGACATAAACCATTGCATATTTAAATAAAACAATTCCCTGCGTCTTGCATCCACCTTATTTTCCCCATCTAACCGCGGCGTCTCCGCTATTGTTTCTTGATATCTGTTTTGCACATAATCTGTAATTTGCAGTTTCTGCTGCCAATCATCATGCAGCAAACTCGTTCTGCCATCTAATGAGCGTATCCATGGAAAATTATCTCCTACCGCTGTCGGGTCATGGAACCAAGGATAACCGCCAAATATTTCATCAGCGCATTCTCCTGACAATGCCACAGTTGTATGCTGCTTCATTTGCCGGCAGCACCATAATAAGGAAGAATCAATATCCGCCTGCCCGGGCTGATCTCTGACTTCTACAGCTTCTTTCAGCAAGGAAGCAAGCTCTACCCCAGTAATAACTTCTTCATGATGATCAGTCGAAAAAGCATCTACCATCTTTTCAATCCATTCCTGATCACTGGAAGGTTGAAACTTACTGGCCTGAAAGTGTTGCTTATTTCCTTGGTAATCCAACGAAAAAGTAGATAAAGCACCTAACCCGTTTTCTTTATAGTGATTTGCTGCTATCGCTGTAATCGCACTCGAATCTAAACCACCAGATAGAAAAGTAGCTACCGGAACGTCCGCCACAAGCTGTCTCTCGACGGAATCAGTGAATAGCTCCCGTACTTTTTCAGCTGTCTCCTCTAACGAATCCTGATGTTCTTTACTTTCTAAATTCCAGTAACGCCAAACCTTTAGCCCCATTCTTGATACGGTCATCGCATGCCCGGCTCTTAATTCGTTTACGTCTTTAAACAGTCCATGCCCTGGTGTTCTGGACGGTCCTAAACCGAAAAGCTCCGAAAGTCCTGTTCGATCAACTTTTGTTGTTACTTGCGTGTGAGCAAGGAGCGCTTTGATTTCTGAGCCAAACACGAATGTTTTTCCTTTTTCACTATAAAAAAGCGGCTTTACCCCTAAGCGATCCCGTGCAATAAACAGTTTTTCTGATGCGTCATCCCAAATAGCGAACGCAAAAATGCCATTCAAATGATCCACACAGTCTTCTTTCCACTCCATATAACTCGTTAGCAGTACCTCTGTATCAGAAGAGGTGGTAAACGTATATCCCCGCTGCATTAAACTTTTTCGCAGTTCTTCTGTATTATAAAGTTCTCCATTATAACAAATCACGTATTTCTTATGTTCTGCTTCTTTTAGCATTGGCTGTTTACCGCCTTCTAAATCAATTACAGAAAGCCGTTTATGCCCAAATCCTACATGACCTTCTAGCCAATAACCGGTTGCATCCGGGCCGCGTAAAGATAATGTATTTGTCATCTTTTCTAATATTTCTTGATCGTCACTCGCCCGTTTATCCCAGCTAATGAATCCGGTAATTCCACACAAATCTCATCATCCTCTCTGGCGAAGTCTCCAGCTCCTCATTAGCCTATGTCGTACTGAGCCAGTTCGTGAATAAAATAGAAAAGACCATCCCAAAAGATGATCTTTTATCTGTATCTATTTATCTTGTACGGAAATTCCTTCAGAACTGCCGGTAATGACCGTATCCGCCATATTAATAAATAATCCTGTTTCCACCACGCCGGAAATAACTTGTAATTTCCGGTCTAAATCAGCCGGATTCTCTATTTTTTCAAACGGACAGTCTGCAATAAAATTACCATTATCCGTCACAAGCGGTTCCCCGTCCTTCATACGAAGTTCCGGTTCACATCCCAGCTTTTTTATTTCATGAACTGTGCGTTCCCATGCAAAAGGCAGAATTTCTACCGGCAAAGCATAGGCTCCTAAATACGGAACCATTTTGGATTCATCCACGATAATAATCAATTTTTCAGCAGCCTGGGCAATGATTTTTTCTCTGAATAGAGCTGCACCGCCGCCCTTGATTAATTGAAAATTCGAATCTACTTCATCTGCCCCATCGATGGTTACATCCAATTCTTTTGTTTCCGCAAAATTTGTTAGAGGAACGCCGAACTCTTTTGCCCATGCCCCTGTTTGGATAGAAGAGGGAATGCCTTCGATTTGAATGCCTTCCTCTTTGATTCTTTCCCCTAAAGCGTGAACAAGCCAATATACCGTTGACCCTGATCCTAAACCTACCTTCATTCCATCTTGAACGAATGACGCTGCTTTTTCACCGACTGCTTTTTTCAATTGCTCTTGTGTATTCATGATATTTTCCTCCTGCATGAAGTATTTCATTCTATTTCTAAAACTTAGCAATAATACGTAATTCAATTTATCTCGTGCTCACTATGTATCCGTATCCATTATAGCGCAAACCGGAGTTTTTAGAAATGTTTAATATGTGCCAGGTAGGAATTTATTAATAACTCAACTTTCGCACTTTAAAAAGTAACTTCCTTTCCATAGGAACAGGTGATGATGCTCCTTCTATACAGCTTTTGATACAGATGAGCAGGTAAGATGTAAGGCGACCGCTGCGGCGGACCGTTTTGCTTTCCTAGGGGCACGCTCTTCAGCTAACTTTTGCCAAGAAGAGCACTTGGCAAAAGTGGATCTTCAGAGGGTGCTAATCCCTCAGGAGTCAAAACGGTCCGCCTCCGCTAGTGGGATATCCTACACGTTTGCAATAGCTAAACAAATAAATGATTTCAGACTGAAAAGCCATTATTTCATCTAACTTCATCAGGATGCTATTTCTTCCAAACGCTGTAGAATCCTATTAGAGCGCAGGCCAACCACGTAGACTCCTATGGGAACAGGGCGAGCTTCAGCTAACTTGAAAAGAAAACCGCTTTTCAAGTTAGCTGAAGCCGTCCCCATGGCAGACTAAGCACACAACGTCCTGGGGTTGCGATTACTCACCACCATCAAAACCGTTGTTGCAACGTCTGCACTAGTACGTCCTGGCGCTGCGCTTACTCGCCCCATCAAAACCGTTGTACGTCGGAAAGCGGAGTGGTTGGCCGGAGCGGAAGCTATACACGATATCCTGTTCAAAAATAAAAGGATGACTTAACTCAAAACAAGCATGATAATAGAGATCATGTTCATCCTGGAACAGCAAGGTTTATATGCTTATTCTTAGGTGCGAAAGTTGGGTTAATAAATAAATAAGTTATGATATAATTGACTATATAGGAAACACTTATCAAGAAGGGAGTGAATTGGCAATGAGCTTAGCAGAGATTTTTCGAAATGAAGGGAAAGAAGAAGGAAAAGAAGCGCTAGCTAACACTGCCGTTGCATTAATTACAAAATTTGTAGCTCCAATATCTGAAGACTTGGAAGATAAACTGCGCCAACAAGAAATAAGCACATTAGAATCGCTTATCAAGCAGGTAGATGAATTTCAAAACTTAGAAGAAATAAAACAATACTTGAAATAGCAGAAAAGACCCGCAATGCGAGTCTTTTCCTTTTGTATTTATTCTGCCACCTCTGGTTCTTCCTGTGTGACGCCAACTTCATAACGTTCTAATTCCTGATCTTCTTGACGAATATCCCAGTTTACGACACGTTCGTTTATCGGAGCTAATTCTGCACGGTAAACTGTCGGAAATGCAGGCACTTGATCGACCATATATTCTTGCCATTCGCTGTATACTTCTTTTCGGTGCTCTAAATCTAACGATTCCTCAGAAACGCCTTCTTCCTGCATACGTGTATTTTCTTCATCTTCCCAGCGGGTGTAATTAAATATTACATTGGATCCCCATAAATTGGTCGGGTCAACATCCGTTCCCACTGACCAGGCAGCTGAATAAATATCAATGTCTGGATCATCGTTACCTTTTTCTCCAATCCGATCATAGAAATCATTAACCTCTAATAAACGTCCATCAATTTTTTCCACTTTAATCCCAACTTGTTCCCATGATTGAATATAATAGTTTGTTAATGGTTCTGCTGTATCTCCGCCCTCCATAGATGCATAATTAAGCACGAACTCTTCTCCGTCCGGATTTTCGCGGATACCATCTCCATTAACATCTTCATAACCGGCCTCATCTAAAATTTGGTTGGCCATATCCGGATCATACGTCGGTGTTTCAATAGAGTCATCATGATAAATTTCATAGAAAGAAGGGATTAATGTGGTTGCATTCCAGCGTAATCCATTATAAAAACGTTCTCCAACAGCATCATTATCCACTGCATACCACATCGCCCGGCGCAATTCAACATCACCGACTTTTGAATTTTCTAAATCCATATCTACTTTTCCATTCTCTTTATCCCATGTTCCCAATTTAAATCCGATATACGAATAAGACCTATCAACTCTTCCTAAGAATTCCACATTTGTCAACGATTCTTCCACATCTGGATATTGATCGGTAGGGAAAGAATTCACTAGATCTACTTCACCCGTTTCAAGTGCTTGTGTCACCGTTTCTGGAGCAATTACTTTTAAAGTCACGGAATCCAGATTTGGCTCCCCTTGCCAGTAGTCTTCATTTTTGGAATATGTTACAGATTCACCCGGAGTAACCGAGTCCACTTTAAACGGTCCCATTCCAATTGGATTTGTACGTACTTCGTCCGATGAAGACATATCCGCTACTGGAATATCTTCAAAAATATGCTTCGGCAATGCGTGAGACCATATTCCACCTGATAACAAGGAAGGGGTTGCTTGTTTAAAGGTCATTTTCAATGTCTTTTCATCTATAATTTCCAATCCTTCAATGCTATCCGCTTCCCCGTTATGATATTCTTCTACGCCAACAATATCCGTCACATTTCCATAACGCGGACCATCATAATCCGGATCAGCGATTACTTCAATAGCAAACGCCCAATCTTCTGCAGTTACCGGTTCCCCATCATGCCAGTTCACTTCATCCCGGATAGTAAAGGTAAATTCATTTCCTTCCTCATTCACTTCCCAGGTAGCTGCACCGTCTTGGTTCATATTGAATGTTTCATCTACATCTAAAAGAGATTCATCAAACCAATCAAGTATTTCTGAATCAACTGCATCCGAATAAAAGTTAAAATTCAATGTTCCAGCAAAAACAGTCGATGATACAAGACCGAAGTTCAGATTTCCGCCATCCATCGGTTCCCCCTCTTTTTTCGGGCTGAAGTCAGCTATATCATATATCTTTCCATCCGTTTCTTCCGAATCAGATCCATTATCTCCACTTTCTCCATTTCCTTCATCATTTCCACTGTCACCAGCATCATCCGACCCGCCGCTGCATGCTGCCAATACCAGAAACAGCATCAGCATCATAACGAATAAAATCTTACTAAGATTTGCTTTCCCCATCCTTGTAACCTCCCCTTATAATATGTTTTTGAACCGGCAAGGACTACCGGTAATATATACTCAACATCTAACGCCGCCTTAGCAGCCGATGAAAGTAATAGATAAGAATTATCCGCGTCGCTGCCGAGCATCAGCAGCTCTTCTTAATGCCTCCCCGACATTCCTTACCGCAAGCATCAATAATAAGATTAATACTGCTGCCGGCGCCCAGATCCACCAGCGGAATTCTAATGTTTGCGGATTTCTGGCATAAGATAACAATGTGCCTAAGCTGGGTGTTTCTTCCGGAAATCCGAATCCAAGAAAGGATAGTCCAGATTCTAATCCGATATTTGCTGCTAAATTTAATGTCATAGTTACAATAATTAATGATGTAATATTAGGTAATACTTGTTTAAATATAATATTAAAATTGGATGTTCCTAACGTCTTTGACGCTTGCGCATAATCGAGTTCTTTCTCTTGCAGCGCTTTCGAACGTATCAATCTGGCAATACCCATCCAGGAAAAAGCTGCCATAATCAGCGAAAAGCTAACAATACTATAGTCAGGTGTCATAGATACAAAAACAATAATAATCATCAAAAACGGCAAAACCATAAAGAAATCAATAATCCGCATCAGCACGTTATCTATATGACCTCCGAAATAACCAGAAATAACACCATAGGCTATGCCAAAGAATCCACTCATTAATGTCACTAAAATTCCAATTGCCAGAGAATTACGTGTTCCAATAATTAACTGACCAAACACATCCCGTCCTCCATAATCTGTTCCTAAAATAAATTGATCGGACGGCGGTGCATTAATGGCAAATAAATCGACACTTACAATCTCATCTTTATTTAGAAAGATGGAAATTCCAAAAACAAAACCGGTAATTAATATAAAGAATATAAGTGACACAAGCGCCAGTTTATCTCGAAGTAATTCTTTTAAAAGAATCGTAAGCGATGAAGGGCTTTTTTGTTCTGTGTTTTTGACTGTATCAGCTTCCATACAAGAGTCACCTCCATTTCTATGTTTCTATTTAATCCGAATTCTCGGGTCAACGATACTCAAGATAATATCGGATAAAAGCGCCCCTAAAATACTGGCAATTCCAAACAATAAAACAAGTGCTGTTACAACGCTGAAGTCACGTTGTGTGATAGACTCCAAAAACAGAAGTCCCATGCCCGGATAGGAGAAAACACTTTCTACAAATACCGTTCCGGAAATTAAACTGGTAATCTCCCACCCAAAGAAAGCCGCTACTGGCAACAAGGAATTACGGAAAATATGCCTATTATATACACGGGTTTCGGAAGCACCCTTTGCTCTCGCCGTCACAATAAAATCTTTTTGCTTCGTATCCACAATTTCACTTCTCAGATACTGAATGGTAGACACAACGGATATTAAAGCAATGGATAAACCAGGAAGTAATGCATGATATACTTTGCTTATATAATATTCCATTGTTCCTGCATTTAACCCGGGAGCCACGCTTCCACCTGTCGGAAACCATCCCAGAATAAACCCGAATACCCAAAGCATCACCAGTGCGAAAATAAATATAGGTGTTGCAAAACCAAGATAGCTATAACTTGTAATAGCCGAGTCCAAAGGAGAATCATTGTAACGTCCACTGACAATCCCCAGCGGAATAGCAATGATGTATGTAAATATCAGTGAAACGGCTGATAGTAATATCGTGTTCATAACCCGTTCTGAAATCAGTTCAGTCACATCCATTTTAAACCGGAATGACTGGCCAAGATCTCCTTGTACCAAACCGCCTATCCAATCCGCATATTGCACATACCAAGGGTTATTCAGCCCTAAACGTTCACGCTGAATTTCTAATGCTTCCTGGGTAATAGTTGGATCAATTAAACCTGTTAAAGCATCTCCCGGCATAAATTGAGCCATTATAAATACAAGAATACTTAAAAATACAATCTGCGGGAATGTAATTAGTAGTCTACGTACTATAAATTTCCACATAAACACATCAACCTTTCTCTGGCAAAGCAACTTTATGCGTATCTGAAACAGACTGAAGATTGAATGCTAAACCATGATTGTCAAAGTAATCATTATAAAAATTGCGGTATTCATCGGCCACTTCTCGACGAAATTTAAATTGCTCTTCACGATTTTCGGGGTTGATATCCGGAATGGCAGCAATTAAACGTTTCGTATATATATGTTGCGGATTTTCAAAGATATCTTTAGTGCTTCCCTGCTCCACATACCTGCCTTTATACATGATCGAAATATTGTCACACATATGCTTTACAATTCCTAAATCATGGCTGATAAATAAATAAGTCAGGTTAAATTCATTTTGAATATCCTTTAAAAAATTCAATACCTGAGCCTGAACAGATACGTCCAAAGCAGATACAGGTTCATCCGCAATAATCAGCTTGGGTTTTAATGCAATCGCCCGAGCAACTCCAATACGCTGCCTTTGTCCGCCAGAAAATTCATGTGGATACTTAAAAATGCTATCAGCACTCACATTAACAATATCTAATAGTTCCTGTACTCGTTTTCTTTCTTCTTTTTTTGATAATTTTTCAAAATTTCGAAGCGGTTCTGCAACAATATCCAGCACCCTTTTTCTCGGATTCAATGAAGAATAAGGATCTTGAAAAATCATTTGCACATCTTTTCGAAATTGTTTATTTTTGGTTTTTCCTGCTGTAATATCTTTTCCTTCAAAAGAAATCTGCCCTGCAGTTACATCTTCTAAGCCGATAATCGCCCGGCCTGTGGTCGATTTTCCAGAACCGGATTCACCTACTAACCCATAGGTTTTCCCCTGCTCCATTTCAAATGATACCCCATCAACAGCTTTGATATGATCGACAGTCCGATTTAAAATGCCCCCTTTTATCGGAAAGTAAACTTTTAAATCTTTCACCTCAAGAAACGCCATTTCGATGTTCCTCCTTATCCTGCTCCGGAATATAAAAATGTTTATAGCATGTACACCTTACAAAGTGTCCAGGCTTTGCTTCATGCAGAACGGGATTTTTTTCATGAGCAGAACTATCTATCCAAGGAATACGTGCTGCAAAACGGCAACCCTCTCTTGGTAAATTTTTCAGCGAAGGAACAACTCCTTGTATAACATGCAGCTTGTCCTGCCCCTCTGTCGGTACAGAATTTAATAAAGATCTTGTATAAGGGTGCAGTGGATTGGAAAACAATTTCTCTACAGGTGCAATTTCTACAATTTGCCCTGCATACATCACTGCTACACGATCAGCCATTTCCGCAACAACCCCTAAATCATGCGTAATTAAGATGATTCCTGCATGTATTTTTTCTTTTAATTCACGAATCAAATCCAAAATTTGTGCCTGGATGGTTACATCCAAAGCAGTTGTCGGCTCATCTGCAATTAACAGCTCTGGATCATTTGCAATTGCGATTGCTATAATAATCCGCTGTCTCATTCCACCTGATAGTTCGTGAGGAAACTGCTCATAGACTCGTTCCGGCTTTGGAATACCAACTAAATCCAGAAGTTCAATTGTACGTTTTTTTCGCCGATGTTGTCCCAATTTCTTATCATGCAAAAATAAAGTTTCTTCAATTTGTCTGCCGATTGGCATCAGTGGATTTAACGCAGTAAGCGGGTCTTGGAAGATCATCGACATCTCATTGCCACGTATTTTATTCAACTTTGTTTTTGACATATCAATCATATTTTGATTGTTTAATCGTATTTCTCCTTCGATTTTCGCCCGGTTGTGCAAACGCATAATGGAAAATGCTAAAGCACTTTTACCAGAACCAGACTCTCCGACAATGCCCAATACTTCATTTTTATTCAACGTCAGTGTGACATCATCCACTGCTGCGTAATATTCATCCTCCATACGAAAAGATGTCTTCAGGTTTTTAATCTGTAAAAGTTCATTGTTCAACTTGCATCCCCCTTCCTTGGATTGTCTGCTCTGCTCTCTATGCCGTATATACTTCATTATGAAAAATATCCACTTTTATTTTCATAATATTCAGATGATAAAATATAAACCATTTCTGAATAAAAAATGCATACACAGTCTTTCATTCTATAAAAACTTGCGCATACACAAATATCCTCCAAGCTCAGCTCACTTGCAACCATCTTTCTACATTCATGATTTTTAGAAATCACCTATGATATATATTCAGTGCATCGATTAAGCAATTTATTCTATCTTGTAAAATAGTATGTAAAAACATACAGGAGTATTATTGCTGTTGTTATTTTTCTGAAAATTGTCTTTAAATAATTATGCTTATTTATCACTTTATCACAATAAAATCTATACCATTTTCGCTTTTTTGAAGCTCGTCTAAAATATTGCAATTTTATTTCAAAAATTTGAAATCGAAAAATTATCGTAAACAAATCTTAATGTACTTTGAAATTATAGTTTATAAACAGGGATAAATCAATAGGTTTTCATAAAAATTGCGATTGGAAGCTGTATACATATTTTCCTTTATATCATGAAACTCCTTTAAAATCAGCGATTATTCCATTAATTTACTGAAAAAATATTTTAAATTTTTTCATTTCCTCCTCTTTATAACGTGTCGTTTTATCGTTGATTATATATAATCATTTCTCTCATTTTACATATATTAGAAAAATAAAAATGATATAAGAGAATTTGGTGTGCACGTCTGCAGTAAAGGTGTCAGCTTTCTCAGCTGACAAAAAAACACAAAAAACTTCATCCAATGAGGAATTTTTCTCCTCACTGAATGAAGCTTTGTTTTATAAAGCAACGTATGATTTTACTTTTTTTGGTTTATACTTTTCGGATAACTCTTGAATTCGCTGCATGTTCCCGATATCGAGGTTTCCACCACTCACGATGACTCCGCAATGTCTAGAACGAAGCTGGTGATGATGTGCGAATAAGGCTGCCAGCGCAGCTGCCCCGGCTCCTTCCATCAATGTTTTATTCCGTTCAAGCATATAAATAATCGCTGCAGCAATTTGTTCATCATTGACAGTGATAATATCATCCACATATTCCCGGATGATTGGCAGTGTATGCTTTCCAGGTTCCTTTACAGCAATTCCTTCTGCGATTGTATCTACCTGCGTCCATTTTTTTACCTGTTTGGTCCGGTAGCTGTCATAAATAGCCGCTGCTCCTTCAGCCTGTACCCCAATCACTTTGATATTTCGATTGATATGCTTGGCCGCTACTGCAATTCCGCTAATTAATCCGCCGCCGCCAATGGGTACTAAAATCGTATCTATCCGATCCTCCTGGCGCAGCATTTCCATCGCCATCGTACCTTGACCGGCCATAATATCATGATCATCAAATGGATGGATATAAGTCGCGCCGGTCTTCAGCTGATGCTCCAATGATGCCTGGTAAGCTTCCTGAAAACTTTCTCCTGTCAGGATAACGTCTGCGCCATAGTTTCTGGTTGCATTTACTTTCGCAAGCGGAGTTCCTTCTGACATAAATATCGTTGCTTTCACACCTAATTTCGATGCTGCATGCGCCACTCCCTGGGCATGATTCCCGGCTGACGCTGTAATCACACCGTTCTCAAGTTCTTCATCTGTCATTTGCATCAGTTTGTAACTTGCGCCCCGAAACTTAAATGCACCGGTTTTTTGCTGATTTTCCATTTTACAATACACATGTTTCCCTACTAATTCATCGGTTGTATGCGATGTTAGCAGTGGTGTTTGATGAACAATTGGCTTTAACTTCTTCCATGCTTGATATACTTTTTCACCAGTTAAGCGATCCCCAAGTGAATCCACTCTCCTTCAATCCTTTGACAAATTTTATTTTTTATCTATCTTTTTATCTTCTCATATTTTATGCTAATTATCATCTTTAAGCACGTTTTTCTTCAAATGCCTGAATAACATCTTCTTCTAACAGCGTTAGGGCAATATCATCCCAGCCATTCAGCAGCTTTTCCTTATGATATGCCGGGATATCAAACGATACAACCGCACCGTCCGCATCTGTAATTTCCTGTTTTTCTAAATTGACATCCAGCGTTAAGCCCTGCTCTGCTTTCTTCATCCACTGTTGAACTTGTTCTTCATTCATCTTAATAACTAATATGCCATTTTTCAACGAATTATTATAAAAAATATCCGCAAAATCTGGTGCGATGATTACTTTAAATCCGTAATCTTCCAATGCCCATGGTGCATGCTCGCGGGATGAACCGCAACCGAAATTATCTCCTGCCAATAAAACCGTAGCATTTTCATATTTCGGCTGATTTAAAACAAAGTCATCACGTAAATTTCCGTCATCGTCAAAACGCCAATGGAAAAATAAGAATTCGCCAAATCCTGTACGTTCAATCCGTTTTAAAAATTGTTTCGGAATAATCTGATCTGTGTCCACGTTACTGCGATTCAATGGAGCAGCAATTCCTTTATGCTCTTTAAAAGCTTCCATCCTAAATTCCTCCTAGCTTAGCTTGGTACTCCGACAAATTGTCTCACATCTACAAAATGCCCTTCAATTGCCGCTGCTGCTGCCATCTCCGGACTTACCAGATGCGTACGTGCGCCATTTCCCTGTCTTCCTTCAAAGTTACGGTTGGATGTGGAAGCACATCTGCCGCCAGCAGGAACAATATCGTCATTCATTCCCAGACACATACTGCAACCTGAATTTCTCCACTCAAATCCTGCTTCTTTGAAAATTCTATCCAGTCCAATTTCCTCGGCCTGTTGTTTTACTAAGAATGATCCAGGAACCACCATCGCTTTAATACCATCTTTTACTTTTTTGCCTTCTACAATTTTCGACGCTTTTTTCAAATCTCCTAAGCGGGAATTGGTACAAGACCCGATAAATACATGGTCAATCTCGATAGATGTGATCGGCTGATTTTCTTCCAAATCCATATAAGTCAATGCGCGTTCTACTTCATCAGGAAAATCTGCATCTGCAATTGTTGGTGTTGCAGCATTCACCGGTACAACCATTCCCGGGTTTGTTCCCCAGCTTACTTGCGGTTCAATTTCTTCTGCATAAATGGTTACTGTGTGATCATACTCTGCGCCTTCATCTGTTGCTAGAGCCAGCCACTCTTCTGCTAAAGCGTCAAAAGCTTCTCCTTCGGGAACCATTTCCCGGCCGCGCAAGTATTCAACGGTTGTTTCATCCGGACTGATTAAACCAGCCCGAGCACCAGCTTCAATGGACATATTACAAACTGTCATTCGTTCTTCCATCGTTAAGTTACGAATCGCTTCTCCCGTATATTCCATCACATATCCTGTTCCAAAACGGACCCCGAATTTTGCAATAATCGCCAGAATCAGGTCTTTTGCTGTTACGCCTACACCTAAATCACCGACGACTTGCACATTCAATGTTTTCGGTTTATCTTGCCAGATGGTCTGTGTTGCCAGAACATGTTCTACTTCACTCGTTCCAATCCCAAAAGCAAATGCACCAAAAGCTCCATGGGTGGATGTGTGACTATCTCCGCAAACAATTGTTTTTCCCGGTTGGGTCAACCCTAATTGCGGTCCAATCACATGCACAATTCCTTGATCAGGATGATACATATCAGCCAATTCCACACCAAAGTCTGCACAATTCTTTTTTAAAGCTTCCATTTGTTTTTTAGAAATTTCGTCTTTCATATTTTCCCGATTGATCGTCGGAACATTGTGATCCATTGTAGCAAAGGTTAAATCAGGACGTCTTACCTTTCGTCCATTTAATCTTAAACCTTCAAACGCCTGCGGAGACGTTACCTCATGAACAAGATGCTGGTCAATATAAATAAGAGCGGGTTTGCCTTCCTCTTCTTTTACAACATGCTTATTCCAAATTTTTTCAAATGCTGTCAAAGCCTTTCCCAATTTCTACACCTCCGAAACGGTATATAGTGTTTGCCTAATACCAGAATTTCTTTATACATAAGAGCTACAAATTGAATCAGAAATACACTTCGTCGTTAAATTTTCGATAATCGCTTCTGTTATTTCATCTGTACTCATTTGCTTTCCTTCTTTTATATTTAAATCTGATGTGTGATAGCCTTGTTCCAGGCAATCCGTCACTGCTGCTTCAATCGCTTTTGCTTCTTCCTGCATTCCGAGAGAATACTCCAGCATCAAAGCCGTCGATAATATCATGCCGATTGGGTTCGCGATCCCTTTTCCTGCAATATCTGGAGCTGAACCGTGGACCGGTTCATACATGCCTAAACCGTCTGCACGGACACTTGCTGATGGAAGCATCCCGAGAGAACCTGTCAGTACAGAAGCTTCATCGCTTAAAATATCACCGAATAAATTCTCTGTTACGACTACATCAAAACCGCTTGGGTTCGTAATCAGCTTCATCGCAGCAGCATCTACCAGCACATGCTCCACTTCCACATCTGGATAATCAGCAGCTTTTTCATTCACGATTTCTCTCCAGACACGACTGGATTCCAACACATTTGCTTTATCCACAGAGGTTAGATGCTTATTACGAATTTGTGCAGATTCAAAACCTTTTTCTACGATTCTTTCAATTTCATGTCTGGAATATGCCAGTGTATCTACTACATCTTCTCCATTGTTTCGGCGTTCGCTAGGTTCGCCAAAGTACAAACCGCCAGTTAGTTCACGGACAATCATCATATCAGATTCTTTGACGATTTCTTCTTTTAAAGGAGACGCATGCAAAAGGGACGGGAATGTTTTAACCGGACGCAGGTTGGCGAATAATCCCAATCCTTTGCGAATCCCCAATAATCCTTTTTCAGGTCTGAATTCCGGCGGTTGATTATCCCACTTTGGCCCGCCGACTGAACCGAGTAAAACAGCATCCGCATCTTCACATGCATGAAGTGTATCATCCGGTAATGGTACACCATAACGGTCAAGAGCATCTCCGCCAATCGCGCACTCCTGGAGAGTAAAATCATGATGATATTCACTTTCAATTGCCGCGAGTACTTTCTTTGCTGATTCCATTATTTCTTTGCCGATTCCATCTCCAGGCAACAGGACGATTTTCTTTTCCATTATTTTATCTCCTTTTTTACTCGTGAACGAGCTGTTTAATCATATTTTTACACAGCAGCGTTTTACCGCTTGAACATACCTATTTGGTTAAAGCCCGCAGAACAATTTATACTGTTCTGCGGTCCATAATTAATTGCTATTTTTTAATTCGCTATACTAAAGCACTTAGCTTTGGGCAGATGCTTTTTCATTTTTTTCTGATTCATCATTAATTGGTTTTTTAACGAATGGCATTAAAGCACGTAATTCTCTACCTACAACTTCAATTTGATGTTGATTTTCACGGCGGTTAATGGCATTAAATTGCGGACGGCCAGTTTGGTTTTCAGAGATCCAGTCTTTCGCAAATTTACCAGTTTGAATTTCAGAAAGGATATCTTTCATACGTTCTTTTGTTCCGTCATCCACAATACGCGGACCAGATACGAAATCTCCCCATTGTGCTGTATCAGAGATAGAATAACGCATGTTTTCCAATCCACCTTCGTATAGAAGATCAACAATCAATTTTAATTCGTGTAAACATTCAAAGTATGCAATTTCCGGTTGATATCCCGCATCCGTTAATGTTTCGAATCCTGCTTTTACAAGTGCAGTAGCTCCGCCGCATAATACAGCCTGTTCTCCAAATAGATCTGTTTCTGTTTCTTCCTGGAAGCTTGTTTCCAGTATGCCTGCTCTTGCTGCACCAATTCCATAACAATAAGCAAGTGCCACGTCTGTTGCATTTCCAGTGTGATTTTGTTTCACTCCGTATAATGCCGGTACGCCTGCGCCTTCTTCAAATGTGCGTCGCACAAGGTGTCCAGGTCCTTTAGGTGCTGCTAAGAAAACATCTACGTTGGATGGAGGGACGATTTGCGTGAAATGAATATTAAAACCGTGAGCGAATGCCAGTGCATTGCCTTCTTGCAAATTATCCTTGATGCTTTCTTGATATACTTGCGGCTGCAGTTCATCCGGAAGTAATACCATCACAACATCCGCCTGCGATGTTGCTTCAGCTACGGAATATACTTCAAAGCCGTCTGCTTCAGCTTTTTGCTGTGATTTTCCCGGACGTAAACCAATGACAACATCAAAACCGGAATCTCTTAAGTTCATAGCATGTGCATGCCCTTGGGAACCATATCCGATGATTGCAATTTTCTTATCTCTTAGTACCTCGTTATTAATATCCTTGTTGTATAATACTTTTGCCATAATGTAATCTCCCTCTCTATCTTTGTCTTTTTTTATTATCCATGAGCTGAAATATTGTTTTGCTCATTAAAACCTTGTTCAGGTTGATAACCTCTTGGAAATGCTGTTAATCCTGTTTTTGTTAAATCTTTAATGCCATATGGTCTGAGTAACCCAATCAGTGCATCGACCTTTTCCGGTTTCCCGGTAACCTGAATCATCAGGCTTTCTTTACTGATATCAATCACATCTGCACGGAATGCAGATATTAATGTCATAATCTCAGCTCTGGTCTGGTTCGTTGCAACTACTTTTACTAAAGCGAGTTCTCTCGTCACAATTGCTTTTTCAGTGACATCCAAAACTTTAATCACATCAATTTGTTTATTCAGCTGCTTCGTTAACTGCTCTAATTTCTGTTTATCAGAAATTTCGACAACAAATGTCATTTTGGAAATACCTTTTACGTCCGAAGCGCCGACTGAAATACTTTCAATATTGAACTGCCGTTTGTGCAGCATGCCGGTAATTCTGTTTAACACCCCGCCACGGTCTTGCACCGTGGCAATGATTATCCGTTTCATTTTGTCACCCCAATCATTTCATGCATCCCTTTACCAGGTGCGATCATCGGATAGACACAAGTCTCTCTGTTAACACGACAGTCAATAACAACTGGACCATCATGAGATAAAGCTTCATTCAGAGCTTCGGGAACATTTTCTTCATCCGATACGCGCATCCCTTTAATTCCATAACTTTCTGCAAGCTTTACAAAATCAGGGTTTTCTGAAAATAAGGAGTGCGAATAACGTTCCTCATAAAATGTTTCCTGCCATTGTCTCACCATTCCAAGTGCCTCATTGTTCAGGATAACCACTTTTACCGGCAAGTTTTGTGATTTCAAGATAGAAAGTTCCTGTAATGTCATTTGAAAACCGCCGTCTCCAACGATGGATACAACCATCTTCTCCGGTTTCGCGATTTGTGCACCGATTGCAGCCGGGAAGCCAAAGCCCATTGTACCGAGCCCGCCGGACGTTACCCAATTATTCGGATTTTTGAAAGTGTAGAACTGTGCTGCCCACATCTGATGCTGCCCGACATCTGTTGTCACCACGGCTTCTCCATTTGACTTTTCATATACTTGCTCAATGAGCCATTGTGGACTGATTGGATTATCACCACGGTTATACCATAACGGATATTCTTTTTGATTTTTCTTGGTTTTATCTAACCACGCTGTATAATCTCCGCGGTTTACTTCCTGCTGCAGAAGTACCGACAGTGCTTGTTTGGCATCTGCAACAATCGGAATAGCTGTTTCAACGTTCTTTCCAATTTCTGCCGGGTCAATGTCGATATGAGCTACTTTTGCGTTTGGAGCAAAATGCTGCAGGTTCCCAGTCAACCGATCATCAAATCGTGCTCCAATATTGATAAGCAAATCACTTTCATAGATGGCTCTGTTTGCTGCGTAGGTTCCATGCATCCCGCCCATACCAAGTGCTAAATTGTCATTTCCAGGGTAACTTCCAAGTCCAAGTAAGGTGGTAACAACTGGGATCTCCCAATTATTAACAAATTGTTTTAACTCTTCTGTTGCCCCCGCAATCAGGATACCTGCCCCAGCGAGGATAACTGGCTTTTCTGCTTTACTTAATTCTGTTGTTACTTTAGAAATTTGCATCGGGTTTGGATAAACCGTCGGCTGATAACCTGGTAAATAAAAGTCATCTTCATAATCATTAATCGTTACGGTTTCGGAAATACTTTTCGGAATATCAATAACGACCGGTCCGGGTCTGCCTGTTGTTGCAACATGAAATGCCTCATTAACAACTCTCGGTAAGTCCGCAATATCATTTATTTGATAATTATACTTCGTAATCGGTGTCGTAATCCCCATTACATCTGCTTCCTGAAAAGCGTCTGTTCCGATAACCTGCTCCGCAACCTGCCCGGTGAATACAACCAGCGGAAGTGAATCCATCATAGCATCGGTAATTCCGGTAATTAAGTTCGTTGCTCCCGGACCTGAGGTTGCGATAACAACGCCGGGTTTTCCTGATACTCTTGCATATCCTTCCGCCGCATGTATGGAGCCTTGCTCATGTCGCGAAAGTACATGCTTGAAATTGGTATCGTTTCGATGCAATGCATCATAAATCGGTAAAACAGTTCCCCCCGGGTAACCAAAAACAACTTCAACACTTGCCTTTTCTAATGCCTGAACTAACAAATCAGCTCCTGTGACCAAATCATTCTTCACTTCCACTTCTTGATTTGCATTTACTTTCACAACAATGCCCCTCCTTTGTCTTTGGAAAATGTTACATAATAGGAATCTTTCGGGTGGATGTCTTCTTGTACGTATACAAATAAAAGTATATTATATTTCTTTATTTGCGAAAAAACTGAACCTTCCAACTAAACAAATTATTTTTTCATCATGCCGTGTGAATCTGTTTCATCATTTGGTTTATACAAAAAAAGACCCTTTTCGCCCCATGTACATGCTTTCTCATCATGTATGGGGCGAAAAGGATCTGCTTTTCACGGTACCACCCAGTTTTACAAAGTTCTCTCAAACTTTGCCTCCATAGCTGCAAGAGCTATATTTGATAACAGGTACATAGTCTTCTATGCACCCGGTCACATATAATTGGAATCTTCCTTTCCATGTGACACTCAGGGATGATGTCGGAAAAAGTAGCAATTCCGGGCTTCCAGCAACCCCGGATCTCTGTAAGAGCTATTCGTCTTTTCCTTTTTTCCCGTCAACGTATTATTTTAATTTAAAAGTTTTTGTGTGAATAAATATCTTATATTGCGAACAATCATATCTTGTTTCCGTATGATAGTCAATAGTATTTTGTAATTTTTTTAATAATTCTATTTAGTCTGATTTTATGTATGCGTTTACATCACTGTTGTGCACCATAATCCATTTTTTTATTAAAATTAGATTACAAACTTTGTTTCCATTTGATAACTCAAGAAGCGTCCTATCTTATTTGGTTGAATTTGGAAATGACTATCCCAAATATATTTTTAAAAAGAAAAGCCTCCATCAGGGAGAATGTTTCCTGATGGAGGCTTTTGATATATTTAGTATACTTTTAGTCACGGTTCAAGTAATCTGTTACAGCACCTTTGGAGGAGCATTTTACGTTATGTGCGTATTTGCCCAGAATACCTTTTTTATACAATTCTGGTGCGCTCCAAGCTTGAAGGCGCTTGTCCAGTTCTTCATCAGAAAGGTCCACAAAGATTTCTTTCGTAGATGAATCAATGGTGACACTATCCCCTTCCTCAAGAAGTGCAATAGGCCCGCCGGATTGTGCTTCTGGCGAGATATGTCCTACTACCAATCCGTGGGTACCGCCGGAAAAGCGTCCATCTGTCAGCAGCGCTACGGATTCTCCCATTCCTTTACCTACCAGAATACTAGAAATAGAAAGCATTTCCGGCATTCCTGGTGCGCCTTTAGGTCCTACATAACGGATAATAAGTACATCGCCGTCTTTGATGTCATTATTCATCACGGCTTTGGTTGCTTCTGCTTCGGTATCAAATACACGTGCCGGCCCGGTATGTCTGGTTACTTTCACGCCGGAAACTTTTGCCACTGCACCTGTTGGGGAAAGATTCCCTTTTAAAACGATCAACGGTCCGTCTTCTCTTTTCGGTTCGTCTAAAGGCATGATTACCTTCTGCCCTTCTTTTAATGACGGAGCATCTTCTAAATTCTCTTTGATCGTTTTTCCGGTTACGGTCAAACAGTCACCATGCAGGTAGCCATTTTCATAAAGCAGCTTCATAACTGCTTGCACACCGCCAACATTATGAAGATCCTGAAAAACGAACTGGCCGCTCGGCTTTAAGTCAGCCAAATGCGGTACGTTTGCCTGAAGACGGTTAAAGTCATCAATAGTCAAGTCTACCTCTGCTGCATGAGCGACTGCCAACAAGTGCAGAATCGCATTTGTAGAACCGCCAAGCGCCATTACAACAGTAATTGCATTTTCAAAGGCTTCTTTTGTCATAATATCTTTTGGATAAATACCTTTTTCCAATAATGTTTTCATTGCTTCTCCGGCTGCTTCCACATCCTTCAGTTTCTCCTGTGATTCTGCCGGATTCGAAGCACTTCCCGGTAAACTCAAGCCCATTGCTTCTGCTGCAGAGGCCATCGTATTTGCCGTATACATGCCGCCGCATGCTCCTGCACCTGGACAGGCATGACATTCAATGCGGTTCAATTGCTTATCATCAATTTTCCCGGCATTATTCTGTCCAACACCTTCAAATACGGAAACAAGATCAATATCTTTTCCGTCAAGATTTCCTGGTGCAATCGTGCCGCCATATACAAAGATGGATGGAACTTCGGCATTAGCGATGGCAATCATACAGCCAGGAATATTTTTATCACAAGCACCGATTGCAACAAGCCCGTCCAAGTTCTCTGCACCGACAACGGATTCAATAGAATCAGCAATCAAATCTCTACTTGGTAGAGAGTAGCGCATTCCTTGCGTACCCATGGAAATGCCGTCTGACACCGTAATCGTGTTAAAAATTAACGGTACACCGTCCACTTTCCGTACACCTTTTTTCGCAACTAACGCTAAATCATTCAGATGTATATTACACGGCGTTACCTCCGCCCATGTACTGGCCACACCGACCATCGGCTTTTTAAAATCTTCATCGGTAACACCGACTGCACGCAGCATAGCCCGGTTTGGAGCACGCATCGTGCCATCAAAAGCTTTACTCTTTGTTCTTAAATCTTTCCCCATTTTTTACACCTTCCTTTTCGACTATTATAGGTATAATATTCGCATAGTTCAATTTATTTATTGTTTTTATTTTTTTAAATATGTCAAAAATCGCGAATTTCCCTGTAATCAATTCCATTGTATCAAGATTCGACAGCTACTATCGGATATTCTTTGATTTATTATTCAGATTTAATAAGCATCTTTATATTGACATTACATTTGATGTTGCTATATTGGTAAGAAATACTTTTCATATGAATCTCCATTTTTTAATCGGTTTATGTTAAAATATCCGTATGTTATTATATAACAATTATCAAACATCCGCTTTTAAGAAACGTAAATCCCTGAAATCACATAAAAAACAAATTATTGTTTGTTAATGGATTGAATCATTTTTATTCCATACCATTTCGTTTTATGATAAGGGGATACATTCATTTTTATGAAAAGTAATGATTCTATGAAATAATGCCATCCAGGTATTTTTTTATAATATTTCATCTAAAAGGAGCTTCCAACCATGCTAAAAGATCAGCACATTTTAAGAATACCCGGTCCGAGTCCTATTCCGCCCAGTGTCGGGCGCGCAATGAACCAGACAATGATAGGTCATCGCGGAAAAGAGACGAAAGAATTACTGGAACGAATTCTGCCAAAGTTAAAGTCCGTATTTGGCACAGAACAGGATGTTATTCCTGTAGCCGGGAGCGGGACAGCAGGTTTAGAGATGGCTGTCAGTAATGCAGCACATCCAGGCGATGATGTTCTGGTTATTGTCAGCGGCGCATTCGGTGACCGTTTTGCTAAAATATGTGAAGCGTTTCAATTAAAATTGCACCGCATAGATGTTACGTGGGGAGATGCTGTTAACCCGCAAGATGTCCAAGATTATTTACAAGCTCATCCGGAAATCAAAGTTGTTTTTGCTACATATTGTGAAACGTCCACCGGTGTATTAAACCCCATCAAAACATTAGCGGAAACTGTACATGCACACTCGGACGCCCTTTTCATTGTAGACGGTGTATCCTGTCTTGGCGGCGTAGAAGCGAATATGGACAAATGGGGCGTGGATATATATGTGACAGGTTCGCAAAAAGCATTTATGCTGCCGGCGGGATTAATGTTTATTGCGGCTAGTGAGCGTGCCTGGAAAGTGATTGAAAATAATCCGCAGCCACGTTTTTATTTAGATATGCGTGTTTACCGGAAGAACTTAGAAAAATTATCCACCCCTTATACGCCGGCTCTTTCCTTGCTGTTTGGCCTGGAGCAGGTTTTGGATTTATTGGAAGAAGAAGGTCTGGATAACGTCAACCGTCGCCATATTTTGATGCGTGACATGACAAGAGCAGCGTTTAAAGCCTTGGATATTCCTTTATTAACAACAGAAGAAGATGCTTCGCCAACTGTAACAGCTGTTCATCCAACTGATTTTGACGCAGAGGCGTTACGTTCCGTTGTTAAAGAGCAGTTCAATCTGACATTAGCCGGCGGACAGCAGCATATGAAAGGTTCGGTTTTCCGCATCGGGCATATGGGATATTGCTCTCCAGCTGATGTACTGCAAACCATCAGTTTAATCGAAATTGGACTTATGAAAATTGGAAAAGACATACAACTTGGCAAAGGTGTTCAAGCTGCACAAGAAATTTATTTGCAACAGGAGGAAAAGTAACTCATGACATATCGTGTATTAATCAGTGATCCATTAAGTATTGAAGGAATTAAGCCATTAGAAGAAGCCGGCAATATGGAAATCACCAATAATCCAGGTTGGGATGAAGCAGAACTCATGGAAAACATTGAGCAATTTGACGCTTTATTAGTCCGCAGCCAGACCCAAGTCACACGCTCTTTATTGGAAAAAGCATCCCGTTTGAAAATTGTCGGACGTGCAGGCGTCGGGGTAGACAATATTGATTTGGATGCAGCGACGGAAAACGGCATTATCGTGGTGAACGCTCCAAACGGAAATACCAATTCTGCTGCGGAGCACACTATTGCCATGGTAATGTCCTTGTCCAGAAATATTCCGCAAGCTTTTCATTCTCTAAAACAAAAGAAGTGGGACCGCAAGCGCTTTGTCGGTACGGAATTAAAACAGAAAACATTGGGTATTGTCGGATTTGGAAGAATTGGTGCAGAGGTAGCAACACGGGCCAAAGGACAGCGAATGAATGTGATTGCATATGACCCCTTTTTAACGGATGAAAAAGCAGAGCAGATGGGGATAAAACGCGGTACGCTGGAAGAAGTCCTGCAAGCTGGTGATTTCATTACTGTCCACACGCCTTTATTAAAAGAAACAACACATTTAATTAACGCAGAAGCTTTCGAATTAATGAAAGAGGGCGTGCAAATTGTGAACTGTGCCCGTGGAGGTATTATTGATGAGGATGCTTTATATGATGCCATTCTTTCCGGAAAAGTTGCTGGTGCAGCATTGGATGTATTTGAACAGGAACCTTTTACCGACCATAAATTACTAACCTTGCCGGAAGTTGTTGCAACACCGCATTTAGGAGCAAGTACGGTAGAAGCGCAGGAAATTGTGGCAGTTGATGTCAGCCATGATGTCATCCGCTTTTTGGAAGGAAAAGCCGTACGCCATCCGGTAAATATGCCTTCCATTCCAAGCGAAGCCATGCATCAAATCGAACCCTATTTTTATCTAGCGGAGAAGCTGGGTACTTTTATTATCGATTTAGCAAATGAAGTGATTCAAGATATCCGCATCACGTTCTCAGGTGAATTAAGCGATATCGAAACAGGACCGGTCACCCGCAATGCTGTCAAAGGAATTTTGAAGCGTTTCCTGGGCAGTCGTGTCAATGATGTAAACGCCTTGTACTTGGCCGACCGTAAAGGAATTACAGTTAGCGAGAGCAAAACGGCCTCCCAAAAAGGATTTACTAACTTGATGACGATTGAAGTGAACGGACCTTCGGGAAATAGGAAAGTTTCCGGAACGTTATTAAACGGTCTTGGAGCACGCCTTGTTCGCATCGATGGCTATCAGGTTGATGCTACACCAGAAGGACATATGGTTGTCATCCGGCATAATGACCAGCCTGGTGTTATCGGCCGGATGGGAAGTGCGTTTGCAGAACACCAGATTAACATTGCAACCATGCAGGTAGACCGTTCTGATGTAGGCGGAAATGCCATTATGCTTCTGACCATTGACCGCCATTTAGAAGACAAAGCACTGGAAGAAATCGCATTATTGGATGAGATTCAATCTGTCATTGCGATTGATTTATAAAGACGAATTGAAAAACCGTTTGAACAAAGCTGGATGCAATGTTCAAACGGTTTTTGTATGTAATGGGCTATACCGGAACTGGTACTAAAAAGGCCTCCGCTTCATTGCCAATTGACGCTTACAGAATATCTTTTAATTCTTCCAATGATTTTATTTCATAACGCGGTTCAATGGCAGGGTCTTTTTCTGTTTCAAACCGATTTAACCAGACCGAATCAATCCCTGTCCGGTTCGCTCCGATTATATCTGTATGCAAATTATCCCCGACCATTACTGCATCTTCGGGATGAATTTCCAGCTTTTGCAGACAATAATGAAATATTTCCGGATCCGGCTTTCCTGTTCCGATATCTCCAGAAATAAATATTTCCTCAAAATAAGGCGCTAATTCCGGAGAGATTTGTAATTTAAGTTGCTGCAGGCTTGGAGAACCATTGGTTATCAAGGCAAGACGATAATTCTTCTTAAGCTCAGCAAGAACAGCGATTGCATCTGCAAATAAAAAAGGACTTTTGATTCGGTAATCACGAAAAGCCTGTGCAAGCTGCTTAGCTAGTTCTGGATCATCCATACCGGTATCTTTTAACCCCTCCTGCCAAGTTGTTTTCTGATATTCCGGAGCAATTTCACGAAGCTTTGCGAATCCTTCCCCGGGATCATTCTCAAAGGTGGCCCATAATCCCTCAAAGGGATTAATTCCGATTTTTTGTGTGAAAGGATAGGTCGGATAGGAAGCATACAATTTTCTTGCTCGCTGTCGGACATTTTCTTCTAATTTTTTCGGATCAATCCCTGCTTCCTTCTCCGCAAGCTGACATGTGAAATCAAATGCATGCTGTACGCTTTTTTTATCCCATAACAACGTATCATCTAAATCGAAAAATACCATTTTCTTCATTTTTTTTGCCCTCTTTTCCCTATTTTATTTGTCCTGTTTTCAGCATTTAATAAATTAATTTAAAATTTAGTCTTGATAAAATCTTTCATATGTCTTATGATAAATAGAAATTTAATCAATGGCAAGGAGACTTTTGATATGGAAGATCAAACTATTCGCGTACAACGATGTGAGACAAGAAAAGAAAAGCCACAGGATGATCAATTAACTTTCGGGAAAATTTTCACAGACCATATGTTTGTGATGGATTATTCCGAACCTTTCGGGTGGCATAATGCGAGCATTGTACCATATCAACCACTACAAATTGAACCTTCTGCAATGGTATTCCACTATGCACAGTCTGTTTTCGAAGGGTTAAAAGCCTATCGTACAGATAATGGAAACATTGAACTATTTCGTCCAGAGAAAAACATGGCACGTTTAAACAATTCGAACGATCGTTTATGTATCCCTCCGATTGACGAAGAATTTGCTTTAAAAGCAATTAAACAACTGGTTTCAATTGATCGTGATTGGGTACCGCACACAGAGGGTACATCGTTATATATTCGCCCTTTTATTATTTCTACAGAACCTTATATTGGCGTATCTGCTTCCGTAAGCTATAAGTTTTTAGTGATTTTATCACCGGTAGGCGCTTATTATAAAGAAGGAATTAATCCGGTTAAAATTGCAGTGGAAAATGAATTTGTCCGGACGGTAAAAGGCGGCATGGGAGAAGCGAAAACAGGCGGCAACTATGCAGCCAGCTTAAAAGCACAAGAACTGGTTGCAAAAACCGGCTATACACAAGTTCTTTGGTTAGACGGCATTGAGAAAAAGTATATTGAAGAAGTTGGAAGTATGAATGTTTTCTTCAAAATCAACGGTGAGGTGGTTACACCAAAACTGAATGGCAGCATTCTTTCTGGAATCACCCGTTCCAGTGTTATCGAATTATTACATTACTGGGACATTCCAGTCGTTGAAAAACGTATCTCGATGGAAGAATTGTATGAAGCCTATCTAAATGGAGAAGTGGAAGAAGCATTCGGTTCCGGTACAGCTGCAGTTATCTCCCCAATCGGAGAATTAAAATGGGGCGATAAGCAATTGTTTATCAATGACGGTCAGACCGGCGAAATTTCGAAAAAGCTGTACGATACAATCACTGGTATCCAGTACGGCCATATTGAAGATCCATTTAATTGGATGCAAAATATTGAAACAGAAAGCACAGTAAAACATTAATCCTTAAAAATCAGACCGGAGAGTACTCTCCGGTCTGATTTTTGTGTATGAACGGGATTCCTTTATCATACGCTAACGTTTGAAATCGTATATTTTTTATACGAAAATAGCTGCTATTTGTTCAGCTTCTATAATAATTTATTACCTGCAGCCTGCCACAACTGATACCACTCTTCTCTCGTCAACGTAATATCTGCTGCCTTCACCATTTCTGACAGACGTTTCGGAGTCATGGTCCCGATAACGGTCTGAATATTAGCAGGATGACGTAAAATCCATGCTATAGCAATGGTTTCACGTGCGACACCGTATTTCTCTCCTAGCTTGTCCAAGGCTTTGTTTAATTCTGGATAAGCGTCCCGATCCATAATAAATCCACCGAAGAAACCATAACGAAGTGGTGACCAGGCTTGAATGGTCATATTGGTTATCTGACTATAATCAATGACCCCGCCGTCCAAATCCATTGCCTGATCAAAAGATGTATTAGCATATAATCCCTGATCTATCATCCCGGAATTGGTGACGCTTAACTGTAATTGGTTGGCTACCAAATCCTGCTCTACGTATTTTTTCAGTAATTCAATCTGACGCGGCCGGAAATTACTCACTCCGAAATGCCGGACTTTCCCGCTTTTTTCTAACTCTGAAAATGCTTCTGCCACTTCTTCGGGATCCATCAAAGCGTCCGGACGGTGAATCAGAAATACATCCAAATAATCTGTCTTCAATCGCTTCAGACTATTTTCAACCGATGCAATTAAATATTCTTTGGAAGAATCATAAAATCCATTACGAATCCCTGCTTTTGACTGAATAATCATTTTTTCACGCATAGAAGGAGTCAAATCAATGGCATCTGCAAATACCGATTCCGATTCTCCTTTTCCATAAATATCCGCATGGTCAAAAAAATCAACTTCATGCTCTAACGCATTATGAATCACTTTATTCGCATCTTCCTTTGAACTTTGCTGCATGACCATACACCCTAAAGAAATAATGGGAACAGACAATGTACTATTACCTAATTGGATACGTTTCATTCTATTTCCTCCCTTTCCACACATTTTATCACAAGATTCTGCAATTCTGATAATAATCCGGAGTTATTTTATGGCTGCTTCACTTAAAAAAACAAGAAAACCCTGTAGAAAGAAGGATATTCTCTCTACAGGATTTTCTATTTAGAACATTAGAGCGGGTATTTTTTCAAGCTGTGAGCCAGGCTATTTTTTCGGATCCGTAATGCTGCCCTCAGCCATCCGGATCATTCGTTTAACCATTTCACCGCCGACTGCTCCGTTTTCACGGGCCGTGGTGTCAGCTCCTAAATTCACATGCATTTCCCCAGCGATTTCCTCTTTCATCTGATTCACTGCACGTTCTGCTTGCGGTACTAACAACGCATTTCTTCGTTTGTCAGCCACCAGAGACCCTCCTCTTTTATTCAAAAGCAAGTAGTGCACTTGCTTGCTTTTATCTTTTGCAAAACCAGATAAACTATACGCGTAGTTCCAAAAATTTTAGCATAAGTACTAAAAACCGTACATATGTATAGCAAGTGATTTAAAAAAGCTCAAAGTACGTGTTTAAGAAGGAGGAACTTTTGATGTTAAAAGCAGATTACAGCTTGAACATGAACCTGTCCCAATCCGATGTGTGGCGTTATTTAGAAGATTGGTCCAATTGGGCGAAGCAGGTTCCCGGTTATCAGACACATAAGAACGTTTCCCCAATGGACTCCATTTGGGAACTTCAAGGAAAGGCAGGGACGATTACGAAGCATCTAAAGCTCTATGTCACAATGACAGAAATCGTATCTCCGTCAACCGTTCAATTCCGATTTCATGATTCGGAAAATCGTTGTTTAGGAAGCGGCTGTTTTGAACTTTCATGCCTTTCTTCCCGTTCCTCCAAGCTGACCTGTTTAGTAGAACTTGAATTAAAAGGGCTGACCGGAAAAATGAGCGCCCCACTGGTTGGTTCGCTGCTTCCAGCTTTGCTTGAAAAATTTGTTCAGCGTATTATAAAGCCATTGACAGAAACAAATCCGGTTGCTTTATCGCTTTAAAGGTGTGCTGTTTACTCTTGTTCCTAACAGTGATACATTAATATAGGTTTTATTATCATTGTCGGGAAAGGAACATCATACATGGTTAACACAAAACAGTCGAATGCATGGAAAGAATATGCCTATATTATTATAGGGGCAACCATTGTTGGATTGACCTATAATATTTTCTTCCTGCCAGCACGATTAGCTGCTGGCGGTCTATCCGGAGTAAGTACCATTTTGTATGAATTATATACGATCAATCCGGCACTCAGCCAATTTGTCATTAATATTCCTATTTTTATTATCGGATGGATCACTTTAGGAAAGGATTTCAGTATTAAAACACTGCTTGGGACATTTTGGGTTCCATTTGTTATTTTTCTATCGGCTGATATTCCGATTACAGTGACTAATCCGTTCCTAAGCGCCCTTTACGGTGGGCTTATTTTAGGAGCAGGTTTAGGAATTGTTTACAAAGGAAGCGGATCTACTGGCGGCACAGCAGCGATTGCCCAAATTGTGAAGAAATTCACCGGTATTTCCAGCGGTTATTCGCAATTTATGGTAGATGGACTCGTGGTGATTACTTCCATTTTTGTATTCAGTTTCGAACTGACGCTATTTGCATTAATGGCCATCTATATCAGCGGTAAAGCGATAGATATTGTTCAATTACGGACATCTGCAACGAAATTGGTGATGATTATCACGGACGAGGAAGAAAAAGTGCAAGAGCTTATCCAGACAGGTATTGACCGAGGGCTTACTAAAATCCGGTCTGTCGGCGGCTATACCAAAATGGATAAAACCATGATATTGGTTGTGGCAGAACAAACAGAAGCTGTGAAGCTGAAGAAATTACTGCAGGAAGAAACCCCGGAAGCTTTCACTATTTTTATCAGTGCTTCCGAGATTCTTGGAAGAGGTTTCTCCCTGGATAAGTATTATGGGCAGAAATTTTAAAATGCAGGTAAAGAGGCGGAATACAGCATACGTATTCCGCCTCTTTTGTTTCATATGGAGTGTCTCAATCCGGAAGCAAATTCATAACATTTTGATAAGCAAAGCCTCTTACCTGCTCCTCAGAATAATGCTTTTGTAATTCATTCAATAAATAATCATAGCCCGACGCATTAGTAACATGATCCATATAATAATTTATTCCATCGAAATCTGATCCAAAGCCAATATGCTTTTCACCGCCCAAAGCACAAATATGATCAATATGCTTACAAAGGTCGGCAACCGTTGCAGTGATTGCATCTTTTTTCAAGAACACAGGATAAAGCGCCAAGTGAATAGGTGCATTTTTAGCAATCAATGCTTGCAGCTGATCATCATATAAGTTCCTTGGATGATCACAGATTGCCCGGACATTTGAATGCGATGCAACAGGGTATTTTGCAAGCTCTATCACATCCCAGAATGCTTTTACGGAAAGATGGGATACATCTGTCAACACGCGATTGGCGTTATTTAGCCGGACAACTTCTTTCCCTAGCCGGGTAAGGCCTGCTCCCCGAGGCTCCTCTGCACCATCCGCACATAGATTGGCAGGATTCCATGTCAGCCCAAACGACTTCACGCCCATCTGATAAAGGGTACGGAGCTTTTCTATATCATTGCCGATGGCTTCAGCTCCTTCTAACGTCAGTACAGCACCAATTTCATCCGGAGCCAACGTGTGGATATCCTTCCAGTCCTGAATAAATATGACTTGTTCATTTTTAGCAATGATTTCTTCGTGAAAGATTGCAGCCTGTTCCTGTGCATGTTTCCATTGATCTGTTGCAGCAATTTCTTCCGGATTGACGAAAATCGCAAAAAACTGTACTTTCACATTTCCCGCTTTCAACCGCTGCAAATTGGTCTCTATCTCCGGCGCATTCCGAAAATCTAAATTTTTATCCTGCAGACGTGCTGTCTGCAGCTTTAATAACGCATCACAATGTGTGTCAATTACCTTCATTCCAGGACCCTCACTTACATGTATTGGTTATTATATTCTTTCTGTCTTAACTCCACACGGCGTATTTTTCCAGAGGTTGTTTTCGGCAATTCGGAAACAAACTCTATTTTCCGCGGGTATTTGTATGGCGCAATCTCGTCCTTCACATAACGCTGCAGCATATCAACCACGTCATCATTACCGATAATATTATCTTGTAAGATAACAAATGCTTTGACAACATTTCCTCTTACCGGATCCGGGCTGGCAACGACCGCACATTCTTTCACATCCGGATGTTTGACAAGCGTGTCTTCCACTTCAAACGGCCCAATCGTATAGCCGGAACTGATAATAATATCATCACTTCGTCCCTCAAACCAGAAATAGCCGTCTTCATCCATACTTGCCTGGTCTCCAGTAATGTAGTAATCACCGCGTTGTTTTCTTTTCGTTTTTTCTTCATCTTTATAGTAACCTTTATATAAAGCAGCTGTATTAAGCGGAATTGCGATATCTCCTACTTCGCCGGTTTTTGTCAGTTCCCCGTCTTCATCAATGATGACAACTTCATTTCCAGGAGTCGGTTTTCCCATTGATCCCGGGCGTACTTCCATTCCTTTTAAGAATCCGAGCAGCAATGTACTTTCTGTCTGACCATAGCCATCTCTGACGGTTACATTAAAATGCTCTTGGAACTTATCAATAACTTCCCGATTCAAAGGTTCTCCGGCAGAAACCGTACTGTGCAATGCACTCAAATTATAATCACTTAAATTCGGAAGCTTTGCCATTAAACGGTACTCTGTCGGCGTACAGCACAACACATTCACCTGATGTTTCTGCAAGAGTTCCAAGTATTTAGCTGCATCAAATCGTCCAGCATAAACAAATGCCGTTGCGCCGGTCCCCATGATCGATAAAAATGGACTCCACACCCATTTTTGCCAGCCTGGTGCAGCTGTTGCCCAAACGGTATCTTTATCTTGAATACTGAGCCAATAGCGTGGAGCTGTGGACATATGCGCAAAGCCCCAGCCATGCGTGTGAATAACTGCCTTGGGATTGCCTGTTGTTCCGGATGTATACGATAAAAACGCAATATCATCTCTGGAGGTTTCTACCGCCTCCAATTGATCAGATGCCTGTGCTTTCTCTTTATCAATGGATATCCAGTCTTTCACCTCTTCTCCCACACTAAATTTGGTAAGTTCTTCATACTCCACCACGTCTTTAAATTCATCAACATACGCTTCCGTTGCTATCACCGCATCCACTTCCGCATGCGAGATACGGAATTGCAAATCTTTCGTCCGCAGCATTTCGGAGCTTGGCGTAACTATCATTCCCGTTTTTAAGGCCGCAATATATATTTCATACGTCTCTATACAGCGCGGCAGCATAACCATGATTTTATCGCCGCGTTTCAAACCGTGTTCTAACAGGATGTTACCGATTTTATTGGCATTCTTCATCAAGTTGGTATACGTGATTTCTTTCGTATTTCCATTTTGATCTTCTAAAATAACTGCTTTTCTTCCTTCATCCGCCGCATATTTTTCAAATTCTGAAGTAATATTATATCGATCTGGTGCAATTAAATCTGATCTTTCCATGCTATTCCTCCTCTAATTAGTACCTCGTACTATATGTTAGTCATTATAGCAAGAAATAAGAACAACTTCAAAAGGATTGAAATTTTCAGATAAGATAAAATGGTTAATTCTTATTCTGACAGTCCTTTTTACAGCTCTCCCCTCAAAATCAATGGTTGAAATATATATTTAGATATGATTTTTACAACTAGCGAGCGGAGGCGGAGCTCAAGCCTGCGGAAAGCGCAGTGTTCTTTCTTAGCAACCGCTGCTTATCACGCTTGGTTTGGCAATTATTGATTTTGATATTTCCCTTTTTAATCATTAAAATTTTATCCTCCATTCCAATAATGGTGTATGATTGTAATCAAAAGGGAATAGTAACAGGAAGGAGTGTCGATGATGTCCAAATTTAATGAAAAAGATTTTAATAAAGCATATGATGAAGAAACCAAAAAAATAAATAAACAATTAGACAAAGACATTATTTTTGCCATGATTGGTGATATCAACACTGGTAAATCGTCCACCATTAATCAGCTGATCGGTGATGAAGTTGCAAAAGTCGGTGCACGCCCGGGAGAAACAGCCGGTATTGATAAATATGTGTATCGCGACAAAATTATTTTTGCGGATACGCCTGGGCTGGATGATATTAACCAGACCAATTCAGAAGAAACATATCGTTTTTACCGCGAGGCAGATGTCATCTTATTTTTCTTAAATGCCGCTGGAACCGTTTTTTCAGAAGGAGAAAGAAAATCATTTGAAACCATCCGCAAAGAGAATAAACAGATTGTTTTTGTATTAAATAAAATTGATGCAGCAGATGATATCCCGGCACTTGTTCAATATGTGAAGGATCATACGTCAAAGCGTTATCCGGTGATCCCGATTTCATCCCGTACCGGGGAAAATATCAATCAATTACGAAATGAGATTTTAGAAATTCTGAAAAAAAAAGAAAAGGAAGTTCAATTCGCCAGGCTGATTAAAGAAAAATCTTCCACAGCAAACAAATGGATTTTAGCAGCTTCCGGATCAGCAACCGCTGTCGGAGCAGCACCTCTGCCCGGATCTGACTTTATCCCGCTGACAGGCATACAGGTTGGCTTGATGGTCAAACTGGCAACCTTGTATGAAAAACCTTTATCCAAAAAGAAAGCAAAAGAATTGACGATTGCCACCATTACCGGCAATATCGGAAAAACCATTTTCCGGCAGGTATCCAAATTCGTTCCCGGCGCAGGTTCTGTTATCGGCGGGAGTGTTGCAGGAGGAATGACACTGGCGATGGGATATGCTGTGAAATATGCGTATGAAAATAATATGGATTTGAATGCGGAAACGTTGCGGTCATTATATAGTTACTTCTATAAACGAGGGAAACAAGAACAGGAAGAAGAGAAGATAGAAAAGCGTTAAAACTGGAAACTTCCTCAGCAGGGATTCTACTGTCAGTCACACTGCGATAAGCCAATTTAGATTGGAGCATGCTTATGACGGCTAGACAAAGAAATTATTTAGAAGTATTCATTGTCAGCGTCCTGTTTATACTAATCCTATTTTGGGTTAACGCTATCTCCACAGGAATCGGCTTTACGATATTAGGGGTCAGTCTTGTTACAAATATTATCATGTTTAAATTAAAGCTACTATATAAAAGAATAAAGAAAAAGAAGCGGACGGGAATGATTGATATCAAAACGATGAAGCAATCCCTTCCGCCCTTTTCTATCATTACATGTTTCATTTCTTTTTTATCATTGTATAAGACAAGCTTCCCTATTTATTGTTGACTACAAAACGTTTTATTCTTCTAGCAGCTTCTTCTAACAATTCTGTGGAGGTAGCATAGGATAACCGAACATAGTCAGGAGCTCCAAAACCGGATCCTGGCACAAGCGCTACTTTTTCTTCTTCTAATAACGCTTTTCCCCACTCATCAACAGATTGGAAACCGCCTGCTGTTGCCGCTTCTTTTACATTAGGAAATAAATAAAAAGCCCCTTTTGGTTTGACGCAAGTAATTCCTGGAATATCAACCAGTAAATCATAAAACACATGTAAACGTTCCGAAAAAATCTCTTTCATTTCCGTCACCCTATTGTCTTGTTCATTCTCATATGCCTCCAATGCTGCATATTGTGAAATAGATGTCGGGTTGGATGTTACATGGGAGGCTAGGTTAGTCATTGCTTTTATAATGGGCTCCGGTCCAACAGCATAACCAATACGCCAACCTGTCATTGCATGGGATTTACTTACCCCATTTATAATAACTGTCTGGTTTTTTAATTCCTCTGATAACGCAGCAATGGATACATGCTCGTCTGTTGTATAAATCAGCTGTTCATAGATTTCATCAGAAACGATAACAATATTGTGCTTTAAACAAACCTTTCCGATTTGTTCCAGCTCATCTTTGTTATACATCATTCCCGTCGGATTCCCAGGCGAATTGATGATTAACATTTTCGTTTTTGGAGTAATTGCCTGCTCCAGCTGTTCACTTGTGATTTTAAAATCATTCTCCTCCAGAGCGGTTATATAAATAGGTGCGCCGCCAGACAGTTTCACTTGTTCGGGGTAACTCACCCAATAAGGAGCAGGGATGATCACTTCATCGCCATCATTTAAAATGGCCTGAAAAAGAGCATAAAGCGCATATTTAGCACCTGCAGTAACGATTACTTGATTACTTGTATACGTTAAATGTTGATCTCTTTTAAACTTATGGATAATCGCATTTTTTAATTCAGGTATTCCACCTGAAGGCGTATACTTTGTAAATCCATCATCCATTGCTTGTTTGGCAGCATCCATGATATATTTTGGTGTATTAAAATCAGGTTCTCCAAAACCCAAAGCAATCACATCCTGCCCGGAAGCTTTTAATTCGTTTGCTCTCGATGAGATTGCGATCGTTGAAGATTGTGTTAACGATTCCACTCGGTTTGATAATTTCATTATAAAATCAACCTTTCAGCAAATGATGTTTAAAGTACGTGTTCAAAAGATGCCAACAGTTTTCAGAAGAGCGAATAATCAAAAATATTTGGTGGCTTCTTGATGATTCTTTTAAAGTTTGCCTCCTGCACTATCATTAGCCGGTTGTATGGAATCATTTTTTTCTAATACGGGCACTTCTACATTCACAGTATCTGGATATTTTATTCCCGCTCCTGTATTAAGCACAACGACTTTTTCTCCCTCTTTTATCCAATTGTTCTGACGTAATTGACGTGCTGCATAAAACGCCGCTGCTCCTTCTGGGCAAACGAATGTACCTTCTTTTTGTGATAGCAATTTTTGCTCTTCTATCACGTCTTCATCACGAATAGATACGGCACAACCTTCTGTTTCATAAACGGCATCCAGTACTAAGAAATCACCCAATGCTTTGGGTACGTTAATTCCAAAAGCAATGGTTTCTGAAGCATCCCAGAATTCTGATTCTTTTTTCCCTTCTTCCCATGCTTTCACAATCGGTGCACAACCCGCAGATTGCACAGCAACAAGACGCGGCATTTTATCCGCTTTTATCCAGCCAAGTGCTTGTAATTCCTTTAATGCTTTATAAATTCCAATCAATCCAACTCCACCACCTGTCGGATAAAGAATCACATCTGGTATCTCCCAATGAAATTGCTCAGCAATCTCAAGTCCCATCGTTTTTTTACCTTCAATACGATACGGTTCCTTTAAGGTAGAAACGTCATATAAATCATGTTCCTTTACTGCTTCTCCAACGATTTTTCCAGCATCGCTAATTAATCCATTGACTAAATATAAATTCGCGCCGGAGACAGCACACTCATTTCTCGTAATTTCAGGTGCATCTATCGGCATGACAATCGTAGAAGAAATCCCTGCTCTTGCAGCAAATAAAGACCAAGAGGCGCCGGCATTTCCATTTGTCGGCATAGCTAGTTCTTTAACCCCTAATTCTTTTGCCTTGGAAATCCCCACAGCTGCGCCACGCGCTTTAAAAGTCCCCGTAGGAATAATTCCTTCATCTTTCATATATAAATTTTCAATCCCCATATCTTTTCCGATAGCCGGCATTTCAATGATTGGAGTCATTCCTTCTCCCATGGAAACGACATTTTGTTCATCTTTTACTGGCAGCAATTCATGATAACGCCATAAATTATTTTCTCTTCCAATTAAATCTGACTTTTTCCATTCTTTTCTTAATGATTCCAAATCATATTCAACGAGTAATGGTGAACCCTCATCACTTAAATTTTGAACCGTATTTACATCATACTTTTTGGAAGTCTTTGAACAAGATAAATGAGAAACATAACTATATTTCATTTGTATACCACCTTTTGATAATTTTATATAATAGATACATACTTTTCATCGACTAATCAAACGCTGCAAAGTGATCGTTTTCCCTTTAATATATTGGATACTTCTTCTGCCACAAGTACAGAAGTTCTTAGCTGTGATTCTTCTGTTAACCCTGCAATATGCGGGGTTAAATGAATGGATTCCAAATGTAATAATTGCGAGTCTGGTTGAACCGGTTCTGTCTCGAGCACATCCAGGTATGCACCTGTAATTTCTCCTGATTCTACAGCAATGCATAAATCATGTTCATTAATTATCCCGCCCCGTGCTGTATTAATAATATATGCATCCCCTTTCATTTTCAAAAATGCTTCCTTATTAAATATATTCTTCGTATCTTTGGTCAACGGAACATGGATGGAAATAAAATCTGACGTCGTAATAAATTCCTCAAAGGTATTTACTTGTTTAACACCCGTTTCTGAAACAATATGATCATATGGTGTAATGAATGGATCATAGCCGACAACATTCATACCAAATACTTTAGCTCTTTTGGCAACGCGATGCGCTATCTCTCCCATCCCATACAAACCTAATGTTTTCCCGCTTAATTCCACCCCAGTAAACTTTTTACGCGCCCAGTTCCCTTTACGAACATCCATAGTTGCTTGTGAAATATCTCTATAAGCGTCCAGCATGGCACTGAGAACATATTCTGCAACAGAGGTTGCGTTGGCATGTTTTGCCGCAACTACTGTCATATTTTTATCACGAGCTGTTTTTAAATCAATATTATCTAGCCCAACTCCTAACCGTCCTATCACTTTCAAATTAGTGCCTTTATCCAAGAGTTCCGAATCAACTTTTGTTTCATTCCGAACAATTAACCCATCATAATTTGAAATAATAGATAATAATTTTTCTCTGTTTCTCCCCAGCTCTTTATCGTAATCAATAGCGTATCCTTCTTGCTCTAATTTCTCAATTCCCTGATTCCAAATCAGTTCTGTTACAAGAATCTTCAAACAAATTCCTCCTTATCATCATAATCTAAGATAGAAATATTACATACTATTTCTGTTTAATAATAACTCAACTCTCGCACTTTAAAAAATAACTTCCTTCCCAAGGGAACAGGGGCTGATCGTTTCTTCCATACATCTGTTGACAAAGATGAGAAGGTAAAGTGTAAAGCGGCCGCTGCGGCGGACCGTTTTGCTTTCCGACGTACAAATGTTTTCGATGGGACGAGTAAGCGCAGTCCCATCAAAACCGTTGTACGTCGGAAAGCGGAGTGGTTGGCCGGAGCGAAAGCCATACATTATACCCTGTTCAAAAAATACAAGGATGATTTAACGAAAAACAAGCATGATAATAGCGATTATGTTCATCCTGGAAAAGCAAGGTTATATGCTTCTTCTTAGGTACGAAAGTTAAGATATTAAAATTACTATCAAGAAAAAATTGTATATTAATAAACCTTGAATACAGCCGCACAATCTCGATCCCCATATCCCTGTTTACTGGCCTCTTCTAAATATTTTGTTGTGATCTGGCTTAATTCCGTTTTATTGTTGTAGCTTTTTGCCATTTCTAACCCTAAACCTACATCTTTTAATGCTAGATTTACTGAAAACATCGGTTCATAATCATCACCAAGAACTAATGGACCTCTTAAATTTAGTTGAGCTGAGTCTGCTCCTGTATCATGTAAAAGTTCTTTTAATTGGCCAGGGTCTATACCAGCTTCAAATCCCAGTTTTAATCCTTCTGACATTGCAAGTAAATTGGTCATTCCAATCATATTACTAATTAATTTGAATGCAGTTGATTGTTCTACATCTCCAAGGTAAAAAGGTTCCCCAATTTGATTTAAAATATTTTCTATGCGTTGATAGACTAACTTATCTCCTCCGGAAAAAATAGGAAGTGTTCCATCATAAGCTTGTTTTGGACCTTTTCCTAATGGACACGCAAGAAAATGAACTCCAAAACGATTTGCTTCATTTTTAATTTCCGTTGCTGTTTGTGGGTTGATTGTACTTACATCAATAACAATGGAATCTTTTTTCATTTTTTCTAACAAACCTTCTTCTACCAGCATCTTAGTCAAATGAATTGGCAGTGGTAAGCTAGTGAATAAAACATCCACACTATAAGCCAAATCATCCAGAGAATCAGCCTTGGTACCACCATTTTTTAAAATAGCAGTTACTGCTTCTTCATTAATGTCATATAATTGAACGTGGTTTCCAGCTAAAATTAAATTTCGTGCTAAGCCTCCGCCCATTTTTCCTAATCCTATAAAACCAATTTCCATATTTTACTCCTCCATGAATTTATTTTTCTCATTTTATAACTCGATTACATATCGTGCGTTATTCAATATCAATGGATAAAAATTTATCTTCTAAAAATTCTTCTATCCCTTGATGGCCCCCTTCACGACCGGTTCCACTTTCTTTCATACCTCCGAATGGGGCTTGAACTGTTGTAGGAACAGCATCATTAACACCAATTATTCCGTAATCTAATCTTTCTCCCACCCGCAGTGCTTTGCCAAGATCTTTCGTATAGTAATAAGCAGCAAGTCCATAGATAGAGTCATTTGCTTTTTGAATTGCTTCATCTTCTGTTTCAAATTCATAAATAGGACAAACAGGGCCAAAAGTTTCTTCGTTTGTGATTAACATTTCATTCGTTACATGAGATAGGACAGTTGGTTTATAAAATAATGTCCCTTCTTTTTCAAGTTCTCCACCTGTTACAAGCACTGCCCCTTTATCCAGTGCATCTTTCACATGACTTTCTACTTTTTTATACGCTTCTTTATCAATTAATGGACCCACTTCAGTCGTTTCCTCTATTCCATCTCCTACGACTAATTGTTCTACTTTTTCTTTTAATATTTTTTCAAATTTTTCTTTAATAGAATGGTGAACATATAAACGGTTTAAACAAATACAAGTTTGACCAGAATTTCTGTATTTACTTATGATTACCCCATCTGCTGCCTTTTCAAGATCTGCATCTTCAAATACAATAAATGGTGCATGACCGCCAAGCTCCATGGAAACACGTTTTACTTGTTTGCTTGCTGCCTCCATCAGTTGTTTGCCAACATCTGTAGAACCAGTAAAAGTAATTTTTTTAATCAATTTATTGCTTGTAAAGGCATCGCCGATACTACTCGATTTTCCTATAACCAGATTAGCAACCCCTTTGGGAAATGCCGCTTTTTCTATACATTCAAATAGTTTTACCGCACTATTAGGCGTATAGCTTGCTGGTTTTAGAACTATGGTGCATCCTGCAGCTAACGCAGGAGCCAACTTTCTAGTAAGCATTGAAACAGGAAAATTCCATGGTGTGATTGCAGCAACTGGACCAACAGGTTGCTTTAACACATGCAGACGTTTATTCGATGTTGATGCTGGGATTATTTCACCATATAATCTTCGAGCTTCTTCCGCATACCATAAAACATATTCCGCAGCTATATTCACCTCACCGCGTGATTCATTGATTGGCTTACCCATTTCAAGTGTAATAGCCTCTGCCAAGCTCTCTTTTTCTTCAAGCATCACTTGATAGAGTTTGTACAAATATTTGGAACGTTCATTCACACTTTTAGCAGACCATGCTGCGAAAGCTTCATTTGCGGCCTCAATTGCTTTATTTGCATCTCTTTCATCTCCATACGTTACTTCAGAAACATCCTTCCCTGTTGCTGGGTTTTTTACTTGGTAGTGTTTTCCAGACATTGCTTCATTCCATGTACCGTTTATAAACATTTTCTTCCTATTCACTATAATCATCCTTCCATTTTATTATAGAAAATTCCCTATATACAAAATAATAAGTTATTTCTAAATTTTAAGTTTATATTTTAACTATACGTCTCCGTTTTCTTTTATATTGATATTTTCCAATGCTGCTTTTTCTTGTTCAGCAACATCAAACTTATATGTTTCTTTCGTAAATAATACAGAAACTACAGTGATTGTCCCCATCCCCATGATGTATAAAATAACATATAATGGATTGCCATCATTAAGCACCAATAATGACGTTGCTACAAGCGGTGTAATTCCAGCAACAATCCCGGCCAATTGATAAACAAATGAAAGGCCACTATACCTGACTCTCGTTCCAAACATTTCAGTGAAAAATACCGATTGAATACTAAACATTGGCGTTGTTCCTAATGCGTATCCTAAAGCTATGGCTATATAAATAACTATTCCAATTTCTGTGTCTAATAAAGCAAAGAAAGGGAATGCGAATATCGTAAACCAAATAGCTCCTATCATATAAACTTTCTTTCTTCCGACACGATCTGAAAATTTACCAAAAATAGGTGAAAGCAGCATCGCAATTGCTGAAGATATGGAAACACCAATAAGCGCTAAACTGTTGGGTAATCCTAAATGAGATGTAACATATGTTATTACAAATACATTGAATACATTGAAACTGATACCTTCAGCCATCCTGGCTCCTATTGCTATCCAGACATTTTTAGAATATGTTCTAAAAAGTTCTACTAAAGGAAACTTTTCTTCCGTACCACTTTCTTTCACCTCTTTAAATGCTGGTGTTTCTTCAATACTGAATCGAACGAATAATCCAACCACCGTAAGTACAATACTAATTAAAAATGGAATCCTCCAACCAATGGAGAGAAAGAAACTTTCCGGCATACTTGCCATGATTGCAAAGATACCAGTTGCAGCCAAAGAACCTAAAGGTGTAGCTGACTGGAGTACCCCTCCCCAAAATCCACGTTGCTTTCTTGGTGCGTATTCAATTAATAAAAGAGAAGCACCGCCATATTCTCCACCCAAAGCAAACCCCTGGATCGAACGAAGCAGTATTAATAATACAGGTGCCCAAACACCAATTGTTGCATATGTCGGGAGAAGACCTATTAAAAACGTTGCTCCACCCATTAACATCATTGTAATTGCGAGGATTTTTTTTCGTCCTATCTTATCACCAAAGTGTCCGAAAACTATTCCACCAATCGGTCTGACAAGGTAACCACTTGCTAATGTACCAAAAGCTGCAATGGTCCCAACCATCGGATCAAAATCTGGAAAAAATAGTTGATTAAAAATGATTGCAGAGGCTGTACCATAAAGAAAGAAATCATACCACTCAAGAAAAGCACCCAAGAAACTTGCACTTGCAACTTTTTTCATAGAATTATTTTCCATCGTTTTACCCCTTATATTTTTGAAATTATTTCAAACAACGTAATTGCAATCAACTATATTAAGTTACTAATTATTCACTGAATAACTTTTAAACGGATTCACTTCTCCCTATTTTTCATTTTAACAAGTTTAAAAGTTTATACTTGTGCTTCGTCATCTTTCCATTTTAATTTCACCCAAATATTGATCCTTTTTGAGATTGACTTTTGCTTAAGGAAATATCATTTTTATACAGAAAATGTTACATTGGATTTTATATAACAGATTTTTATTTTATTTTGGTTTTTCTTCGTATGACGCAATGTATCAAAGTGTTTTGTCATTTTCTTAATAATTACTTTCCCTTTCCTGTCGTACTTCTCTTAAAAAGCTTTGGTTCAAGAACAATTTGAATATTATTTCCATTTTCTTTTGTTGGATTTTCAATCATTTCAAACAGATTTTCAGCAGCAATTCTCCCGATATTATATTTTTCGTTGTGTGATACCGTAGTTAATTGAATTGCCTGGTGGGCTGTGATTTTATTATTATCAAAACCAGTAAGACTTATATCCTCAGGAATTTGTATTCCTTTCGAAATCAGGTAATCCATACTAATCATAGCCATATGGTCTGTTGTACAGATTATAGACGTCGGCGGAATTTTCAAATGGATCAGTTCATCTATCGTTCGTTTCAAATTCTCTTCTGTTCCATCAATAACTCTTGTATATTTTTCGTTATCCAAATGATATTTTCTCATCGCTTTATCAAAACCTAATTTTCTTTCATACAAAGTTGAAATATTACTAAATTCGTTTGATATATAAGCTATTCTTGTATGACCTAATTCAATCAGGTGTTTTGCATTAAGGTATGATGCTTTTTTATTGTCGAGAACGACATAATTCCCACCTTTCGTAGGTCTGCGATTAAAAAATATATACGGTATGCCTGACTTTTCTAACTCTCCTAAAAGAGAATCTTCTAAAAAAATAGATGATAAAAGTATCCCAGATACATTGCTTCCTTTAATCGAATCAAAAATATTTATAGGTTGATTTTCTTCTGCAAAATATACAATTACACTGTATCCTAATTCATTTGCTTTTTTAACAATAGATTCCGTAGTCTCAACATAAAAATCATTATTTATTGCACCTGAAATTAAAGCAATGGTTCGATTTTCATTTGTAACGAGACTTCTTGCAATTAAATTCGGATAATACCCTAATTCATCAATCGCTGCATAAATTTTCTTTTTCGTTTTTTCAGTTACCTTAGGCGAATTATTTAATACTCTAGATACAGTTGCCTGTGAAACACCAGCAAGCTTTGCAACATCTAATGAAGATACCATTTCTATCCGCGCCTTCCCACTAATCTAACAATGTATACGTATACATTACTTATCCTATGTTATCTCTTAAAAATGTATACGTATACATTTTAAGAGATAACGATAAGTCAAATTAAAATGTAAATACATATTATTCGAAAGCGCTTACAATGTCAAGTGTGATTTCCACATTTTATATTATATTTCCTAAAGTACCTTTACATAGATTCACAAACTTTATTTGCTGCATACTATTTTATTTTGCCATACTTCTAATTATTTCTTAAAAGCAATTACTTCTTACTTTTAGCAACTGTTTCGCGGCAACATAGGAGCGTGCTGGTTTGGAAATTTCGCCTATACCTCATTAAATACTGCAAACATCCATATTCACTAAAAAAACGTTGTCTTAACCACATCATTACAGCGGATCCAGTAGTTTCAAGTACACCATAAATATTTTTCTTGCTAATTCCTATAACCTGAACGACGAGGAAGTTAATGCATTTGATTGGACATATAAACCACTCCATTCAGTTTTTTGCTTAAGAATAAGGTCCAATTCCTTCTGATACTTGATTTGTACGAATTGTTTCCATAAGCTTAACACCTTCGATTTAATTATTCGATGAATAATTAATATTCCGTCTTTTCATTTGATAATAAAAAATATAGTTGATGCATATTATCTTATCAATGAAATATATTTTAGTCAACACATTTTTTTAATGTTCCGTTCATACAAAATTTAAACCTACTGCGGTTAGCGGTAGGTTTAAATAAAAATATGAAATAAAGGGTCATCCTGTATTTCGTTGCACTCTTCTATTGAAAAAATTATTATTCAGATGAATTCATTGCCCTCAAATGCATATACACTGTATTTTTCGAGATACCTAATATTTCAGCAATTTTTACTACAGCATCTTTAAATTGAAAAACACCTTGATGATACAGTTTTGACACGATAATTTTATTTTTCAGTAAATGAGATACACTTTCGTCCATTTCAACTTCTTTCTGAACTTGACTTACTGCTTGAAAAATAAGCTCATCGACATTATCAACAAAACTCTCTTTAGCATATGTATTTCCTGCATTATGCTCCCAAGAATTATTTAAATTTAGAATGATATCGGATAATGGTGTGTTTAAGTAAAAATTAATGCATAATAGACCGATATTTTTATCATCTTCTCCCTTTATTACGATGGTTACTGCTTTTAAAGGCTCACCTTTTATATTTGTTGTATTGTAGGAAATATGTCCACTGTTTTCCTTTTTTTCTAATTCTGTAAGCATCGATAATGCTAGATCTGTTACTGGAGCGCCTACTTTTCTACCTGTATGATGTCCATTTATTATTTGGATGACAGACTCATTTAAATCTTCTAAGCTGTGAAGAACAAATTCATATCCACTTCCTAAATAATCAGCCAAACCTTCCATCAGTGTTTTATAAGATTTTAAAATAAGTCTATCATTCTCTGTAAAAGGAATACTATTTTTCGCCATCATTACCACCCAATATCAAATTTTAAATACTTTTTACTATTCATCTTAAGTTTAGCAATCAATAAAACCGATGACAAGCCAGTTTCATGTTCTCTTAACGGTTTTCTCAATATGGATAATTATTCTAAAAGTACTATATATTAAATTTTCAAATTAATTTGAATTGTAATTGACTTTATTTACGCTATTATGATTTAATGTTATTTACATTGGTTGGACCATTTAACTGATTAATTGTAATCGCTTACAAGGAGGGGTTAGGTGAATAAACAGTGGTTGATTATTTTATTGATATTATTGCCCTTGATCAGTATGAGCGCCTGTGAAAGTCAGGATGAAGATACGGAAGGCGACGAAGATTCTTTCCCAAACCGTATGCTTACTTACAGTATTCCGTTTATGCCTGGAGGACAGTCTGATGTAGACGCAAGACGACAACTGCCTTATTTGGAAGAAAGCCTAAATGAAAGTGTTGCAATTATGTACAAAGACGGAGCTGGAGGCGCTATTGGCTGGACGGAACTTGTGAACCAACCCCCGGACGGACATTTTTTCGCAGGTATTAATATTCCGCATATCATTTTACAGCCCTTAACAAATGATGATACCGGATATGAAACCGATGATATCGAACCTGTGGTACTATTTCAGCGGACCCCTATTGGAATTGCTGTCAGCAAAGATAGCGGTATTGAGACAATGGAACAATTTATCGAGCAGTCGCAAAAGGAATCTATAACCGTTTCTGTGACTGGATCATACTCCGGTTCACACTTATTAGCGTTAGAACTGGAATCAAAAGCAAATATGAATCTTATTTCAGTCCCATCACTTGGCTCATCAGAAACCATTCAGAGCGTTTTAAGCGGAACAACTACTGCTGTTCTTGCTAATTCCCCCGATTTACTTAGTTATAAAGATGATTTCAATATTTTGGCTATTGGCTCAGAAGAGCGATTTGAAACATTACCTGATGTTCCCACATTCAAGGAACTAGGCCTTGATATTACGGCCAGTATTGAACGTGGTGTAGCAGTTCCGCCCGGTACCAGCAGCGAAGAAATCGAAAAATTGGAAACAGCCTTTCTAGATATACTTGCCAATCCCGAAGTTCAAGAGGAAATGATCCGCGAAGGATTTGAACCGCTTGAAATGGGTGCAGATGAAAGTCAGGATTTTATTAACCAAAAACGTGAAGAACTAGAAGAAACTTTAAAAATAATGGGTGAAATTCCTTAAAGAGGAGGAAACCTTGATGGATATGATATCAGAAGTTCTTGCTGCACTATTTGCGCCAATGACTTTTTTGTACCTGATGCTTGGCGTTCTTGGAGGAATCATCATCGGATCACTTCCAGGATTAACCGCTACGATGGCTTTAGCTGTTATGCTGCCCTTTACATTCTCCATGGCGCCGGATGTTGCTCTCGTGACATTAGGTGGTATTTATGTCGGGGCTATATTCGGGGGATGTATTGCTGCTATTTTAATCAATACACCAGGTACTCCATCCTCTATTGCAACAGCTTTTGACGGCTACCCGATGACGCAAAAAGGAAAAGCTGAACAGGCGCTGCTTACCGCTTCCATCGGATCTGGGATTGGTGGAGTCTTTGGCGGTATAGCTCTCTTATTTTTAAGTCCTTTACTAGCACGTGTAGCTTTACAATTTGGACCGTCTGAGTTTTTCTGGATTGCAGTACTTGGCCTCACACTTGTTGCTACGTTATCTCAAGGGTCATTATTGAAAGGGGCTCTCGGTGCATGCTTTGGTTTATTACTAAGCACAGTTGGTATTTCTATCCTTGGAGGGTCATCGCGGTTCACATTCGGCTCCTCTTCCTTGCAGGGCGGTTTAGAAATTATCGTATTGCTTATTGCTTTTTTCTGTATTCCACAAGTCATGCGTATGATTAAAGGGGTTGATTTAGAAAAAGAAAAAATAAGTAACATTAAAAGCGAAAAAGCCCATGTCATTTCCGTTTTAAAATCAATCGTAACACGTCCTATACTATTACTCCGATCTTCTCTTATTGGTATTACCGTCGGATTAATACCAGGCGCCGGCGGAAATGTTGCCAGTTTATTATCTTATGATGCTGCAGTACGTTTTTCCAAACAAAATAAACTGTTTGGAAAAGGAGATGCTCGAGGAGTAGTCGCTTCGGAAACGGCAAATAATTCTGAAGTAGGCGGTTCGCTCGTCCCACTCCTATCTCTTGGTATTCCCGGCGGCCCTCCTTCAGCAGTTCTTATCGGTGCACTGCTCATTCAAGGAATACAGCCGGGACCAAATTTATTTACATCCAATGCTGCGCTTATCTACACTTTTATAGGCGGCTTCATTATCGCAAATATTCTTATGCTTCTCTTTGCTATTTACGGATCAAAATATATTGGAAAAATCATTAATATCCCGATTTATTATTTAGTGCCTGCAATCGTATTTTTAACCATGATTGGCGCCTTTGCTATTCGCAATAACTTCATGGATATTATCGTTTTGGCGCTGTTCGGGCTGGTAGCTTATATGATGTCAGAACGCGGGTTTTCTCCGGCCCCCATTGTACTTGGTATTATACTCGGACCGATTGCTGAAAAAGGAATTATACAAGCGTATCTGATTAGTGAGAATCTGCCCGGGCTATTAAACTTATTTTTCTCCAGACCATTAACAATCGGTATTATGATTCTCTGTTTTCTATCATTATTCAGTCCTTTGATAACGAAATTTATTGCGAAACGTAGCTCTAATAGGCAGGAAAATACTAGTATTTAGCAAAGTGGGTGTTATTTCTATGAAAATAAACAAAGATTTAGCTTCTCCAATAGCATTTCTGTTGTTGAGTATTATTTGTTTAACTACGGTATCATCTATGAACGCATTAAGTATCGGCTTCCCACTCTTTATTTTAATTCTTATGTTTCTATTATCTATTATTTTACTTATTCAAACAATCATTGGTACATCCACATCACAAGATGCTAAGGGGGTTATATTCACAACGCAGACGGTCGTTACTGCTGTTGCTCTTATTCTATATGCCGGCCTCATTTGGCTCATTGGCTTTTTTATCAGCAGCCTTCTCTACCTTGGGTTTATGACCTGGTATTTACAAAAAAGGGATACAAAAGCGACAACTCGTGTACTCAAATCCGTCAGCGGAGCAGTTATAACAACAACTGTATTTTATGTTATTTTCCGCTATGGATTACTCGTCTATCTTCCTACCGGAGTATTATTCTAACAGAAAAGAAGATTAGAAGTGTGCAGAAATAATCCTCTATAGCTGGATGTACTGTCATCCACAACAAAAGGCTGATCACATAGCTGATCAGCCTTTTCAACAATATTATATTCTTTGTTTATGCATTTCTTTCCCATCATAGGTATATAGTGCTTCTTTCCCTTCAATCACCGTTTCTAAATGGACAGCTCTCCCCCATAATTGATAAATGTAAGGTAAAACATGCTCCAAATATTTAATATCGAGCTCAATTCCTTCAAAACCATGACGTAAATAAAGCTCGCCATTACGAAGATAGTCCCCATTTTCTACGGTGATATACGGAAAACCACCATTCACACGCTGAGAGACAAGCTGATCGCGTACTTCCACATAATCCTTTTCTGTAATCCGATAATCTCTCCCTTTTTTCTCAAAAAGATACATATCCTCTTTGGCGACTAATTCCTTCGTTAAATAGTTACGGATAAAAGAAATATCTGATTCCATTTCTCTTACTTCAAAGATTTTATCCCTGCCTTTATTCGGTTCACAACCATTTCTCACCATTTGCTCGGTCGGGTTATTATAACGTTCTTCAATATCTTCAAAGATTTTTATCCCCAAATAATACGGATTAATCGATGTCCGGGATGGCTGTACAACCCCAGCATTCAATTTTGCATATTCCAGCGTTTCCGAGGAGGTCAAATCCAGCTGACGCATAATCTGCTGGTGCCAATAGGATGCCCATCCTTCATTCATAACTTTCGTCTCTAACTGTGGCCAGAAATATAGCATTTCCTCCCGCATCATCGTTAACACATCCCGCTGCCAATCCTCCAGTTCCCTGCTGTATTCTTCAATAAATAATAATAAGTCCTTTTCTGGGGAAGGAGGAATTTTCTTTTGCTTCTTTGGCGTTTTCGTCTGTGAATTTTTCCCACGCTCATCTAAATTCCACAGATCATCATACTCTCCGCTTTTTTTATGACTATCCTGGTCTTCCATATCGTTTGCTGTTTTTGGAGGCAATTTAAACCGGACAATAGACGGATCAATATGTTCCTGAATCGATAAAATCGCATCTAAAAAGCTCTCCACCTCTTCTTTGCCATGTACCATCTCATAATGAGCAATACGCTCAGCCGTTGCTGTCATGCTCTCCACCATGTCTTTGCGTGTATTTGCAAAACGGATATTATTTTTAAAGAAATCACAATGTGCCAGCACGTGGGCAATAATCAATTTATTTTGAATCAGGCTGTTTGTATTTAATAAAAAGGCATAGCAAGGGTCCGAATTAATCACCAGTTCATAAATCTGGCTCAATCCTAAATCATATTGCAGCTTCATTTTATGAAATTGCTTCCCAAAACTCCAATGGGTAAAACGCGTCGGCATCCCGTAAGCACCAAATGTATAAATAATATCTGCTGGACAAACCTCATAGCGCATCGGATAAAAATCCAGCCCAAACCCTTTGGCTACCTCCGTAATTTCCTCGATAGCTCTTGTTAACTCCTTTGTTTCACTCAAGTAGATTCCCCCTTTAGTCAGCTACTACTAGTCTATGTTTCCTGTATGAAATCTTGCCTTTCCTAACAAAAACAGCTCAAAGAAAAGCATCGTTCATTCTTTGAGCTGTTATTTTTATTCTTTATCGCAGTGTAACCAGCTGGGACTGGGACTGCACTTACCAATGTTGTCAGGTTAGTATGACCGCTACGGAAAAACACTACGCTTTCCGCGGGCTTGAGCTCAGCCTCCTCGAAAAAAAGAAGTTCGCTTTTTTCCTGCGGGGTCTTCCCACTGCGCTTTCCCGCAGGAGTCTACGTGTTTTTCCTTCGCTGGTTAGCGTTATTGCTCTATGCTTATAGCAACTATTATTTTTTGAAAATTTATTTACCTGACAACATTGCTGCACTTACTCGCCCCATCGAACCCCCTACTGAAGGAAATGTCACTTTATACATGTTCTGCTGTCTTTTGAAAAAAGCTTTTCATGGCGTGATAGACATCCGCTTTTTCTTTTAATATATAGTGCTTAAACTTCGGGTGTTCAATCGTTTTATAGGCATTCATTAACGTCGAATAGCGATTATAGCCATTTACTTCTCCGTAACCAAACATATTTGATTTTTCCATCAGCTGGTGGACTAACTCTATGCATGTCTTGTTATCCGAGCTAATATTCTCTCCGTCTGAAAAATGAAAAGGATAAATATTATAGCGGGACGGAGGATATTTTTCATCAATGACCTCCAGCGCCTTATAATAAGCGGATGAACAAATCGTTCCACCACTCTCCCCTTTGGAGAAAAAGGCCTCTTCTGTCACTACTTTTGCCTCTGTATGATGGGCAATAAATTCAAATTCCACACTTTCATATTTTGTTTTCAAAAACCGGTTCATCCAAAAGAAGAAACTGCGGGCAATATACTTCTCAAACGCACCCATCGACGCACTTGTATCCATCATCGCCAGGACAACAGCTTTGGAATCATGACGGATGACTTCATTCCAAGTTTTGAAACGCAAATCATCATTATAAATCGGCGTAATTTGCGCTTTCCCATCCCGGGCATTCCGCTTTAATGCGGTTAATATCGTTCGTTTCTTATCTACATTCCCCATTAATCCTTTTTTGCGCACATCATTAAATTCGACTTTTTCCGTAATAATCTCTGATTTTTCTTTTTCCTGCAGATTCGGAAGTTCTAATTCCCGGAATAATGCATCTTCTATTTCGGCAATGGATACTTCCGATTCATAATAATCCTGGCCTGGTTTATCTCCAGCTTTTTTCCCGTTTCCTGCCTGCTGTCCATCGCCGCTTCCTGGTGCACGTGCAACCACATCTCCGACTTCCGATTCTCCGTTTCCCTGCCCGACATGCTTTGATTTTTCATAGTTATACCTGATTTTATATTCATCCAGGGAACGAATCGGGATTTTCACTACATCCTTGCCATTGGACATAATGATGTTTTCTTCACTGACAAGGTCAGGAAGGTTTTTCTTAATGGCATCTTTAATTTTCTCATTATGGCGTTGTTGATCCTGATAACCTTTTCGATGGAGAGACCAGTTTTCTTGGGAGACGACGAAATTATGCTCTTGCTCATTGGACACTTGAATCCTCTCCTTATATTTGAATTGTTTCCAATCATCAGTTTATGGTACAAACAGTTTTAGAAACATGCTTTATCTATTGTATGCAAGAGGGGATAAGTTATTGCAGACGGATTAAAAGAATTTGAGTTTTTTAGAGATGCCTATTTTTCTTGATTCGGTAAGTAAAAAAGTGGCATCCATATTCTTGTGGATACCACTTTTCTTTTTTCTAATGATGAAACAAATATGCTTACCGCTTTATCGGTTCAATAAACTACCCACATAACGCAGCAATTCATTCGCTGACACGGAATTATACCCATGTTCATCAATGAGGCGGGCAATCACTTCATTAATCTTCTTCAATTGCGATTCATTCGGCGTTTTCGATGAGGTTGTAATTTTTACAACGTCTTTCAAATCGGCAAATAATTTCTTTTGAATCGCTTCCCGCAGACGTTCATGTGATTGATAATCAAATCGTTTTCCTTTGCGTGCATAGGCGGATAGGCGAATTAAAATTTCTTCCCGGAAACCTTTTTTCGCATTTTCCGAGATGCCAATCTGCTCCTCAATTGAACGCATCAGCTTCTCGTCCGGATTCATTTCCTCACCGGTAAGCGGGTCGCGTAATTTATTCTGATTACAATATGCCTCGACATTATCGAGATAGTTATCCATCAAGGTCTTCGCAGATTCTTCATATGAGTAAACGAATGCTTTCTGTACTTCTTTTTTCGCAATTTCATCATATTCTTTCCGGGCAATGGAAATATAATTTAAATATGTTTCCAAATCGTCCTTTGAAATCGATGGATGTTGATTTAACCCCTCTTTTAGTGAGCGTAGAACATCCAATGCATTAATAGAAGGTATTTCTTTACGGATGATTGTGGAAGAAATGCGGTTAATCACATAACGCGGATCAATCCCTGCCATTCCCTCATCGGTATACTCATTTAAAAGATCGGCCATATCAATTTGATTATATCCTTCCACACTTTCCCCATCATAGAGCCGCATCTTTTTAACAACATCGATCCCCTGTTTTTTCGAATCTTTTAACCTAGTTAAAATGGAGAATATCGCCGCTGCCCGTAAAGCATGAGGAGCCACATGTACATCTGCAATATCACTTTCCTGAATCATTTTTTTATAGATTCGTTCCTCTTCACTGACCTTCAAGTTATAAGGAATTGGCATTACAATCATTCGGGAATGAAGTGCTTCATTCTTTTTATTGGCAATAAATGATTTATATTCTGATTCGTTCGTGTGGGCAATAATCATTTCATCAGCGGAAATCAAAGCAAATCTTCCTGCTTTAAAATTCCCTTCCTGCGTAAGTGAAAGCAGGTGCCACAGGAATTTTTCATCACTTTTTAAAATCTCCTGAAACTCCATCATACCGCGATTCGCTTTATTTAATTCTCCGTCAAAACGGTAAGCACGCGGATCAGATTCCGATCCAAATTCGGCGATTGTTGAAAAATCAATGCTTCCCGTTAAATCGGCAATATCTTGTGATTTCGGATCAGATGGGCTGAATGTGCCAATCCCCACCCTTTTATCTTCAGAGAAAAAGATTCGCTGCACTTTGACATCTTCAATCCTACCGCCGTAATCCTTTTCTAAACGCATGGTATTCAGCGGCGATAAACTGCCTTCAATCCGAATGCCGTACTCTTCATAGAAGTCTTCCCGCAAATGCTGCGGTATTAAATGCAAAGGATCTTCATGCATCGGGCAGCCCTTTATCGCATATACAGCCCCTTCGTCTGTGCGGGAATATTGCTCCAAACCGCGCTTCAGCAAACTGACAATGGTCGATTTCCCGCCGCTGACCGGCCCCATCAACAGTAAAATCCGTTTTCTGACGTCCAGCCTTCTTGCTGCCGGATGAAAATATTCTTCTACTAAGCTTTGAATAGCCGATTCCAGACCAAAAATAGCTGAACCAAAAAACTGATACATTTTATGATTATCTTTCTCTATAACCCCAGCACTCTTAATCATATTATATACGCGGGAATGTGCAGTCTGTGCAATTGTCGGGTTTTCTTTTACCAGCTCTAAGTATTCCGCAAAGGTACCTTCCCATCCTAGTTGCTTTTCCGTTTCTCTATCGTTTTTTACTTTATTTAAAATATCCATCGCAGGCTCCCTCCATCTTACAACGATTTCTATATCCTATGCAGGGAAAAGTTAAAACATGCTCTGCAGAAATATTTTAGAAAATCATTCTGTCTAATTTGAGAAGCCCATCCATATCTGTGAATGATTAAATGAAATACTTTCAATCAAGAACGATATCATGGTATGTATCGAAATCATATTTCTCTCCATTAGTAATTGTATATTGCGTGTCACCACGCTCCACAATCCAAACCATCACTTCACGTTCATCTGTTTGTGCTGCAATGATATGTATATCCGGATCTCCTGATAAACCAGTGGATTCTATGTAATCATCCTGCAGCTCTCTTTCACGAAGGAGCGTAATATTCATCATATGGACGCCACGCATCCTCCGGACATCTTCTGTTAATTCATTCGTCAGTTCTCCTATCGGATGCGCTTCCAAATATGCTTCCGAAAAATAAGAAGCTATTTTTTCCTCTTCCTCCATAAGGGCCGCTTCATACATATCGTTCACGACCCGGACACTGTTTGGACTTAAACAACCTGCCAAAAACAAAGGAATACTTATGGCAATCAGCAGTATCAAGCGTTTCATAGCATTGACTCCTCATCTATAATCTACCTCGATTGTAAGTGATTTGCATATGTTTGTGAAGAATAACTAAAGAGCGAAACAAAATCACGGTCAGACAAGGCCAACAGTTGAATCCCATCCCATATTCCAGCATAATAGAAGCAGATGATAAAGGAGAAATGAGGGATTAGATGGTATCGGATAAAAGTATTCTATTTTTCGATATTGATGGCACACTGCTGACAGAAGAAGAAAGAACCTTGCCTGCGTCTACAAAAGAGGCTATTTTTCAATTAAAGGAACTCGGGCATGAGGTAGCTATTGCGACTGGCCGGGCAAAATTTTTATTTGACGATTTACGAAAAGAATTAGATATTGACACGTACATATGCTACAACGGGCAATATGTTGTGTTTCGAGGTGAAGTCATCTATGCAAATACTTTGCAGACAGAGGCTCTGGAGGAATTAACAGCATTTGCTTTACATAACAATCATCCGGTTGTTTATATGAATGATGAAAAAATGACAACCAATGTCCCTAATGACCACCCTTATATTGTAGAAAGTATTGCAACATTAAAGGTAGATGCTTATCCATCACAGGAGCAGGATTTTGTAAAGCATAATAATATCTATCAAGGACTTCTCTTCAACACCGAAGGAGAAGAAAAAATATACCAGCAAAGATTTCCTGATTTCGATTTTATCCGCTGGCATCCTAAATCGTTAGATATCCTGCCAAAAGGCGTATCGAAAGCACTCGGTATCAAGAAACTCCTTGAATATCTTGACTTTCCGGCAGAAAGACAATATGCATTCGGAGACGCTTTAAATGATATGGAAATGATTCAAATGATTCCAAACAGTGTCGCTATGGGAAATGCCCTGCCTGAAATAAAGGAAGCAGCGTCATATGTTACGAAAAACGCCAGTGATAACGGTATTTTATACAGCCTCCAACAATTTGGTTTGTTACCGAAAAACTGAAAATGCATGAAAATCTCTTATAATTTCCTGCAAAGATAAAATAAAGAGCCTTTGGAAGGCTCTTTATTTTATCAGTAATAATATTTTGTTTAACGAAAAGCATAAATGATTTCTGTTATACCAATCATCATGAAATAAAAACCAATGAAGAAACTGATGGTTAACGCAGAAAAGATTGGATTGAACAGTAGGAATAAACCTACAATCACACCTAAAATATTTGCAATGATAAAAAACCAATAGTAACCCTTGCTGATTACTTTTGCTCTGTCGGCTGTAAATATTTTCAGAACAGAATCGATGATAAACCAAAAAGCAAATACAAATGGTAACGCAATAATACTTGCATCCATATTGAAAAGCAGAAAAATACCAATCACAATATCAATGATTCCTATTAATATCGGTAATTTTGAAGTATATGCCGCATATTTTTTTACTTTGTTCCTTAATATGATTTCAAAAATCCCTTTTAAAATTGCAAAAACTGCAATCATCACAGCAATTGCAATAAGGTCTCCTACCGGGTCTTGAAGTACAATTAATGAGGCAACAATAAAAAGAATACCCAGGATTAACGATACCCAATCAAACCCCTCTCTTTGCTTCGCAACCATTTTATCATCTCCTTAAAAATATATTCGTTTCCATGAAACCTGCTGTAATCATGTCATGAAATGGATATTTTTTCATTATAGCATTACTATCTAATTACACCCAAACTTAACTGCTCCACACTTATCACAAATAATTATTCCTCTTACAGTAAATTTTATTCTGAATAAAAGCGTTGCACTTCCAAACGCATATTTTTCTTCTGTCTTTTGTAGTTATATTTACCACTTCCAGCGAATATCCTTTTATTACTGTGAAAAAATTTGTCTACAGGGAGGATATAAAATGACAGATAACAATAACCGGCATCCGGAAGAAAATAAAAAAACAAAACAAATGCAACAATTTTATAGAGAAAACGAAGGTAAACCGATGACAACAGACGAATCGGTTAAAATTTCAGATGATGAGAATACACTTAGCGCTGGTGATCGCGGGCCACAGTTATTAGAGGATTTTGTTTACCGTGAAAAGTTATCCCACTTTGACCGCGAGCGCATTCCGGAAAGAAACGTCCATGCACGCGGTTATGGTGCGCATGGAATTTTTGAATGCTATGCATCTCAATCGGATTTAACAGAAGCACATTTTTTACAAGAAGCAGGCCGAAAAACTCCGGTATTTGTCCGTTTCTCACAAGTTGCCGGATCAAGAGGTGCAAACGAAACATTACGAGATGTGCGCGGATTTGCCACAAAATTTTATACAGAGGAAGGAATCTTTGATTTAGTCGGCAATAATATCCCAATCTTTTTTATACAAGATGGTATTAAATTTCCTGATTTAATTCATGCATTAAAACCTGAACCAAATAATGAAATTCCTCAAGGACAGACTGCACATGATATATTCTGGGATTTTATCGGCAGTAATGAAGAATCTGCTGCCATGATGATGTGGATTATGTCGGACCGTACGATTCCGCGCAGCTTCCGAATGATGCAGGGCTTTGGTGTGCATACATTCCGCCTCGTCAATAAAGACGGTGTCTCGCATTTTTGTAAATTTCACTGGCGGCCGACTCTAGGAATGCACTCCCTTATTTGGGATGAAGCACAGAAAATAGGCGGCGCTGATCCAGATTTTCACCGTCGGGACCTGTGGGAGAATATTGAAAAAGGATATTCCGCAGAATTTGAACTTGGTATTCAAGTAATCCGTGAAGATCAAGAGTTTGATTTTGACTTCGATATTTTAGATTCTACCAAACTATGGCCGGAAGAACTGGTTCCCCTTAAAAAAATTGGAAAAATGAGCTTAAATAAAAACGTGGAAAATGTATTTGCCGAGACAGAACAAGTGGCGCTACATCCGGGCAACATTGTCCGCGGAATTGATTTTACGAATGATCCGCTTTTGCAAGGCAGGTTGTTTTCCTATACAGATACACAGTTTTATCGGGTAGGTACGAATTTCAAACAGCTTCCGATTAATTGTCCTATCCACACAGCGCATAATAACCAACGTGATGGCGCAGCACGCTATGTCATTGATAAAGGCCAGGTTGCCTATCATCAAAACTACTTAGCAAATAACACGCCTTATCCGGTACCAGGCCATAAAGGCGGATTTGTTACCTACCCTTCCCTGGTAGAAGGAAGAAAAGTGCGGCAGACTGCACCTAGTTTTGAAGACCATTTTTCTCAAGCAAGGCTTTTCTGGAACAGCATGAGTGATGTAGAAAAAAGTCATATTCTGCAGGCATTCAGTTTTGAACTTGGAAAAGTGAAAACGCCAGCAGTTCGTGAACGTGTAGTCCGATTGATTGCCCATATCAGCAGACCATTGGCTGTTTCTGTCGCGGAACAAGTTGGCGTACCTGCTCCGCCGGAAGATATTAAAGAGTCCGAGGTAACCGCATCTTCTCCAGCTTTAAGCATGCAAAATACCACTTTTACCACCAAGACGTTAAAACTAGGTGTCATTGTTGATGAGGGGTATGACAGCAATGCGTTGAATAGTGCCAGAGAAGCGTGGAAAAAGGCAGAACTGGAACCTGTATTTATCAGCAGGCACTTAGGCGATTTGACCGGGACAGCCGGGGACACCATATCGGTGGACCAAAGTTTTCTGACAGGATCGCCGGTACTTTACGATGGATTATTTGTTATAGGCGGTCCTTATGCAACAAGAGATTTTCAATTTATGAGTAACCAATTTATTATTGAACAATTTAATCATTACCGACCAATCGGAGGGTTTGGTAAAGGAGCAGAATGGATAAAAGACATGTATCTCGATCACCGGCCCGGCGTCTTTGTGACAGAGTCACCCGGTCCGGCGTTTAATCAGGCATTTGTAGAAGGAATGGCAAAACAGCGTTTTTGGGATCGGTAAAAATTAAAACATGCGCCGTGCTGAAAAAATAACAGCACGGCGCATGTTTCATTAGGAGTTGTTCGATAAGTTAAAACTTTATCATTAATGTGTTTTTTTAATATAGATTACATGTCATCCGGATTCGAACCAGAACGGCTATTTTCATTCATTCCGTCGATCTGTTTCATTTCTTCATCCGTTAATTCAAAATCAAAAATATTCGCATTGGAAATGATACGTTCCGGTGTAACGGACTTTGGAATCGTCACTACATCATGCTGTATATCCCACCGGAGAATAACCTGGGCAACATTTTTTCCGTATTTTTCCCCAATCGAAACAAGGGTTGGATGCTCTAATAATTGTCCTCGTTTTAAGGGCGACCAGGCTTCCAGATAAATGCCTTGTTTTTCACAAAATGCCCGCAAACCTTCCTGCGTTAAATGCGGATGGAATTCCACCTGATTAATTGCCGGAACAATTTCAACTTCTGGTAAAAGCCGTTCCAGATGCTGCACATGGAAGTTACTAACCCCAATAGCACGGACGCGGCCGTCATGATACAGTTTTTCTAAAGCCTTCCACGTATCAATAAACGTATCTTTTACCGGCCAGTGAATCAGGTACAGATCCAAGTAATCCGTATCTAATTTTTCCAGACTTCTTTCAAAAGCCGCTAACGTAGATTCATAGCCTTGTTCGTCATTCCAAACTTTTGACGTCAGAAAAATATCCTTTCTCGGAACACCAGACTCCTTGATTCCCTGTCCGACACTGACCTCATTTTGGTAAAAAGAAGCTGTATCAATACTGCGATAGCCATGTTCTAACGCAATTCTTACCGCATCTACTGCCGTTTGCCCTTCTTCTACTTTATAGACACCAAGCCCAAATTTCGGCATATCGACACCGTTATTTAATGTGACTGTATCTTGTAAATGTGTACGCATATCAGACAACCTTTCTTTTCAATCTTTTCTCTCATCATATAACAATTGATCGCAGAAAAGAAAGTGAAAGGAATCTATTAGTAGGTAAATAATGCCTTTCCTGCTAATTGGTCACATGGTAAACATAAATACCGTCCATTAACTCGCGCTCACATTCACCAGCCAAACGTAAATATTCTAAATGGGCTACGGTTTCACCTACCGCAAACCGGGTATCATGAACAGCCAGCTTTTTCGGAAAGAGCTTCTCCATTGTTTCATAGACAGTTAATCCCGTTTGCAACATTTCTTTCAAACTACTTAATCGCTCTGCATGATGTGCCTCTATTTCTGAGATTCGCTTCGATGCATCCTGAAATGGTTCGCCATGGGAAGGGATTACCCATTCCACATCCAATTTCTTTATCTTCTTCAAGGAGTTCAGGTAATTTTCTAAAGGGTTCGGATTGCCATGAAACCAATACGAAATATTTGGCGTAATCTTCGGAAGGATATGATCTGTTGAGAGCAATACATTATTTTCCCGATTATAAAAAGTGACCAAACCGTCTGAATGGCCTGGTGTATGTATAATCTCATAGGCATACTTCCCAAATTGCAGCGTTTCGCCTTCCTTTAAGGTGCTTTCTACTTTTGGATAAGGAGTTACCAGCGGTGCAAATGCTGCCGTATTCTCCGCCAAAGCCTCGCTTATATCTTCTGGAATACCCGCCCGATAATAGTTTGCTTTTAATTTTTCTAAAAAAGGCTTCTCCCAAGCCTGTAGAGCCGCCTGTAAATCAATTTCAGGCATCCAGACGCGCGCATTCGTTTTTTCCTGCATTTTTCCTGCATAGCCGAAATGATCCGGATGATAGTGAGACACAATAATATCTGTAACCCGCTTTCCCGCCAATTCTTTTTCCCATACTTTCGCTGTGTTTTCATTATGGAGTCCGGTATCTAAAATCTTATAGCCGTTTGTCTCCTCTGCGATAAAGCAATTCACATGATTTAAACGAAAAGGCAATGCTAAAGTAACCCGTTTTATTCCTAATTCATCTAACATGCCCACACCTCTTTCTTAGAAAGCTGCACTTATTTCCCTCTAAAATTTGGTTTTCTTTTCTCAAAAAATGCCTGAATTCCTTCTTTATTGTCCTCCGTTTGCAGCAATAAGGTCTGAATTGCTGTTTCTTGTAAATCATTTGTCCCGCTGCTCCATTCATCTGCATGATTAACCATATGCTTGACAAATGTATTGGCAAGCGGCGGTCCATCTACAATGAAGGCAGCATAATGCATCGCCGCTTCCACCACATCTTCCGCTGTAACGTGGTTAACTATACCGCGATGATACGCTTCTTCTGCTGCTATCGGCCTTCCAGAAGAAATCCATTCTTTCACGACCGCGTTAGGCAGATTATCTGTTAACTCCTTCAATAAACCCAAATCCGGAATAATTCCCACATTGGTAAAACTGCAGACAAAGGCAGCATCTTTTTTGGCTACAACAAAGTCTGCTGCAACTGCAATACTGAATCCCGCTCCTGCAGCAAACCCATGTACGGCGCTGATCACATATTTATCAAGCTCTCGTATCGTTTGAATAATCGCTAATGCCTGCTTCATATATTCCATTATTTTCGCACTGTTATCCAAGGTATGAAGTACTTCCAAATCGCCACCTGCAGAAAATATCTTCCCCTCCCCGCTGATAATAACAACCTTCACTTCCGGGTCTTTTTCTGCATCCTTTAACGCATCCACCAAGCCAGCTGCCATTTCAATCGACAGAGCATTGCGTTTTTCCGGACGATTCATCGTGATGAAAGCAATGGAATCCTTCTTTTCGTATTTTACTGCTTCTGTTACCATTTTCTCTCCCCCATATTAGGTCAGCTGATGTACCTTTTTCGCTTGATTATATGCTGTTTTTAATTCAGTAACTGCCTCCTGCACCGTCTGTATTTTGGTTGTTCCACCGACGCCTTGACCGGCACCCCAAATATCTTTCCACGCCTTAGCTGAGGAGTCAGACAGTTTTTCAAAATCAAGACCGGCCTTCTCCGGCAGATTTTTTGGATCAAGACCCGCTTTGATAATACTCGGAATCAGGTAATTAGCAGGTATGCCGCTAAAAGCAGGTGTATAAATAATATCAGCAGCTGCAGATTGCATTATTGATTCCTGATAGGCAGTACTTGCTCCACTTTCCTTTGTGGCAATAAAGTGCGTGCCGATATAAGCAAAATCAGCCCCTAACAGTTCTGCAGCCAATATCTGCTCTCCTTTTGTAATCGTCCCTGCCAATGCAATCGGGCCATCAAAAAAGCTGCGAACTTCATCCATGAAAGCAAATGGATTTAACGTTCCCGCATGTCCGCCAGCACCGCTTGCTACTAAAATTAAACCATCACTACCCTTTTCCAGTGCTTTTTTAGCAAATGTCACATCCACCACATCGGACAAAACAAGTCCGCCATAGTTATGAACCGCCTTTACAACAGGGGATGGGTCCCCTAACGATGTGATGACGAGCGGCGGCTGATGTTTCTCGATTAGCTCCAAATCTTCATAGAATCGTTTATTGGACGAATGGCTGATAAAATTCACTCCCCACGGAGCGATTTTGGCATGAGGGTCTGCTTCTTTCTTTTCTAGTAAACGTTCATTAATTTCCGTCATCCAGCTGTCTAAAATATCTGTAGTACGTGCATTCAAAGCAGGGAATGTCCCAACAATTCCTGCTTCACACGCTCCAACAACCATGTTGGGATTGGAAATTAAAAACATTGGAGCCATCATAACAGGCAGCTCCATGTTTTTCTTTATTTCTGTCAGTTGCATTTGACCAGCTCCTTTTTAATGAGAAAACACTATAACTTCCACATTTTTCTTTTTTTGACGTGTGGATAAAATAAATGCTTTCTGTCTGCAAACACGGTTACATTGTCACGATGAATCAGAAATGGAAAGCATTTCTTTCACTTTATCCCGCAACGCCCGCTTTAAAAATTTTCCAACCGATGTTTTTGGAATTTTATCCATAAACAAGATGCGGTCAGGTATCCAGTACTTGGCAAATTGCGGTGCTAAAAATTGTTTTACCTCTTCTTCCGTTACCATTTCCTTCTCTTTTAATACAACACATGCTACAGGCCGCTCCTGCCACTTTGGATCAGGAACTGCGATAACAGATGCTTCAAAAATAGCCTCATGTGCCATTAATGCATTTTCTATATCAACAGAGGAAATCCACTCCCCGCCGCTTTTAATCATATCCTTGGTACGGTCTACAATTTTAACAGACCCTTCTTCATCAATATTGACCACGTCCCCTGTATGAAGCCAGCCGTCCCGGAAAGCTTCATCACTGCGATCATTTTTATAATAGGCATCTGCAATCCATGGGCCTTTCACGAGCAATTCCCCTATTGTTTCCCCATCATGGGCAATATTCCCGTTCTCATTGATGCCTTTGATTTCAATCCCTGGTACAACCATGCCTTGGCGGGAACGTAATTCTAATCGTTCTTCTTCATCCAGCTCCTGCTGATAGCTTTTTAGACGGGCTAACGTCACAATCGGAGATGTTTCTGTCATACCATATGCATGAACAAAAGGAATATGATACGTTGATTCAAAGGTGCGAATCATCTCTTTTGGAGCTGCTGAACCGCCACAAAGAATATAACGCAGGCTGCTTGTATTATAATTCCCCTGCTCCAAAGCCTGCAGAAAACCCAGCCAGATTGTCGGTACTCCTGCTGCCATCGTAACCTGATACGTTTCTATTAATTCAGCTAAAATATGCGGTGTCGGCATTGGACCCGGCAACACTTGAGTTGTTCCAAACCATAAAGCAGCAAATGGCATGCCCCAGGCATTCACATGAAACATTGGAACGATAGGCATCGCAATATCTTCCTCTGATAAACCAACTGTGTCCTTTAATCCAAGGGCTAAACTATGTAAATAAATCCCGCGATGTGAATAAGCGACTCCCTTTGGTCTTCCAGTTGTTCCAGAAGTATAGCATAAACCGGCGATTGTATTTTCATCGATTGCTTCATCAAGCTTTGTATTTGGATCTGCTTCTTCAAGCAGCGATTCATAGGAAGTAACATTCGTTAAGCTGGTCTCAGGCAGCTCTTCTTTATCGGTCAGCACAATGATATTTTCGACATCAGCAATTTGATCTTTCACACGCTCGATTAATGGAAATAAATCTTCATCTACCAGCAATACTTTATCTTCTGCATGGTTGATAATATAAGCTAAATCATCTGGTGAAACACGGATATTAATCGTATGCAATACAGCCCCTATTGTCGGAATAGCAAAATAAGCCTCCAAGTGACGATGATGATTCCAAGCTATTGTGCCAACTTTATCTCCTTTTTCTACACCTAAACTTTTCAAAACACCTGCCAGCCTATGAATTCGTTCGGTTATTTCCTTGTACGAAATCGTTTGAACGCCGCCCAATGTACGTGAAATGACGGTTTTATCCGCAAAATAATTCGCTGCATGTTTCACCATTGTCGTTAAATTTAACTGCGTTTGCATCATGTTAAAGCTCCTCCCTATCCTTATGTCAATCGTTCCATAACCGCACCATTAGCTGTTCCTGCCCTTTCACGTATTGACTAGTGACGAAAAAACTTTTGCTTTCATCCTATGCAAATGGTTCATGAATGAATAATCATTCATTTTATGACGATAAAAAATCTCCCTTGCTACACTAGTTGTAAGGTCACTTATTGGGTGCATCCCTTCTTCTTTTACATTGTTAGTTAAACAAGCATTTCGTTCAGAAAGATTACCATGATTTATTTTAAGTAAACGCTTTCAATATTGATTCTATGTT